>NZ_MEES01000013.1:0-54463 GCF_001724535.1 Paracoccus sp. SCN 68-21
CCCTTGGTGACATCTGCAGCATGTTCTCACCCGAAGAATGCTGGAACTACTTCCACGCTGCAGGCTATGTGTCAGGTTAAAAGCGAAATGCTCTAGGCGGGCTGCCAGGGGCGCAGCTCGGCCTGCATCCAGGTGCCGTGGGCGGCGTTGGGAAAGACGATCCAGTCCTGGCCAAAGCGGTCGGCATGGTCCAGCGACAGGCGGTGCTGATCCTCCAGCGCGGCGCCGGCATAGGCGCCGTCGAAATCGTGCAGCGTGTCACCCAGCTGCAGGATCAGGCGGTGGTCGCGTTCCACCCGGGCGCGCCGTTCGGCCTTGGGCGGGCCGAACAGCAGCACCTGTTCCGCCCGGACCTGCGGCAGGCCGAGGCGCGACAGGGTGGCGATGGTGGCCAGCTTGTTCTCCTCGAACCGGTCCGAGACGTAGAAGATCGTGACCCCCAGCCTGTCGGCCAAGGCAAAGAACTCGGCCGCGCCGGGGATCAGATGGGGGTCGCCCTCGCGCTCCCACAGCTTCCAGGTGTCCAGGTTCTGGAACATGCCGTCGTGATGCATGGCCAGCGCCATGACCGCGCTGTTGTCCAGAATGGTCTCGTCGATGTCGCTGACGATGGCCAGGCCCGCGCCACCGCCCGCCTGATCGACCGCCGCCTGCAGGCGCAGCGTGGCCAGCGCATAGCATTGCCGCTGCAGGGCCCGCACCTCGGCCGAGGCCTGCTGATAGCGGACGGCGATGGCATGGTCATGGGGCGGGCGGGTGAGGGTCATGGTCTGTCCTTGGATCGCGCGCGACATGACTAGGCCGCGCGCGGGGCAAGGTCAAATGCCGCTCACTCCCACGGCTCGATCAGCTGGGGGGCGGACCAAGCGGTCAGCGGCGCCTCGGACCAGGTGCCATAGCTGGCATTGGGAAAGACGATCCATTCCGCGCCCCATTTCGCGGCCTCCTCGGCCACGGTGGCGCGCTGTTCGTCCAGGGGCGTCCTGCGGAAGCGGCCGTCGAAATCATGCAGCGTGTCGCCCAGCAGCAGGACGATCTGGTGATCCTCGGCGACGATGGCGCGGCGATCGACCTTGGGCGGGCCCAAGAGCAGGACGGAATCCTCGCTGATCTGCGGCAGGCCCAGGGCGGTCAGCGTGGCCATGGTGTCGACCTTCTGCTCGTCCGAGCGGTCCGAGATATAGCGGATGGTGACGCCCAATTCGTCGGCATGGGTCAGGAATTCCATCGCGCCGGGGATCATCGCGGGGATGCCGTCGCGTTCCCAGGGCAGCCAGGTGTCCCATGCGTCATACATGTGGCAATCGGCCAGATCGCGCGCCAGCAGGGCAGTGTTGTCGATCACCGTCTCGTCCAGGTCGGTGACCACGGCTAGGGAGGCGCGGTCCTCGACCCCCTCGACGGCCTGATCCAGGCGCAACGTCGCCAGGTTCCAGGCCTGCAGCTGCAGGGCGCGGACCTCGGCCGATTGCTGCTGAAACCGCAGGCCCATGGTGAACTGGGACACGTCGCAATCCTGGGCCAGGGCCGCAGGCGCGGCCAGCAGGGCCGCCCCGGTCAAAAAGGCGCGGGTGATGGTCAGCATCGGATATCCCCTTTGGTTCATGCAATCTGCGGTTGACCGTAGGGAAGCCAGCCGCCCGGGTCAAACGGCCCGGGTCTCAGGCAGCAGGCGCGGGCATGCGCAGCGGCGCCTCGCGGACCGGCAGGTGGATCAGCGCGCTGAAGGCGCCGACGCCCACGCCGATCCACCAGACCAGCAGGTAATCGCCCGATGCGTCATAGAGCCACCCGCCCAGCCAGATCCCCATGAACGATCCGATCTGATGCGACAGGAACACGAACCCATACAGCGTGCCCATATAGCGCAGCCCATAGATATAGGCGACCAGCCCCGAGGTCAGCGGAACCGTGGCCAGCCACAGCGCCCCCATGACCAGCGAAAAGACGATGACCGTGCCCGGCGTGATCGGCGTCAGGATAAAGGCCGCCGCTGCGATGGTGCGCAGGGTATAGATGCCCGCCAGCAGGTATTTCTTGGTGTATCTTTTGCCAAGATAGCCCGCCAGGATCGCGCCCGCGATATTGGCCAGCCCGATCAGGCTGATCGCCGCCGCGCCAAGGGCTGATGTCGTGGTGATGCCCAGACCCGCCAGCATTCCGGCGGGGTCGATTGGGCCGCACATCTCGGTGATCATGGCGGGGAAATGCGCGGTGATGAAGCCCAGCTGATACCCGCAGGAAAAGAACCCGACAAAGATCATCATGAAGGTCGGGTCGCGGAAGGCGCGTTTCAGCACCGTGCCCATGCTGTCCTCCAGCTGGGACGGCGTGGCGGGCTTGCCCGAACCCAGCATCGGCAGGAAGAACAGCGTGCCCAGCACGATGATGCCAAAGATGATGAACACCGACTGCCACGGGTAGAAGGCCAGCAGCACCTCGGCCAGGGGGGCACCGAAGACCTGGCCCGCCGATCCGGCGGCGGTGGCGATGCCCAGGGCCAGGCTGCGGTTCTCGTCGCTGGCGGCGCGGCCGACCACGGCCAGGATGACGCCGAACCCGGTGCCCGCGATGCCAAACCCGACCATGATCTCCAGCAGCTGGACCCCGGCGGGGGTGGTGGCAAAGGCCGTCAGGATCAGCCCCGCGCTGTAGAGAAACGCGCCCAGAATGATCGCCCACCGGTCGCCCCACCGTTCCGCCAATGCGCCGAAGATCGGCTGACCCACACCCCAGGCCAGGTTCTGGATGGCGATGGCCAGGCTGAATTCGGCCCTGGGCCAGCCGAAATCCTCGGCAATGGGGATCTGAAACACGCCAAAGCTGGCGCGCAGGGCAAAGTTGATCAGCAGGATCATCGATCCCCCGATCAGCACGGGGGTCAGGATGCGGGACTGTGACATGGGCGAAACCTTGTGGCGGTTTCGCAGCGTTGCCCCCGGTCGGGGACAACGTCAATCACGCAATTGTGGGGATGCAATCCGCGCTCAGCGGCGCCCCAGTTCGGCCTGGATCGAGAAGCGCGAGGACGGGATCGAGCCGCCCTTGGCCATCTCTCCCAGGATCACGGTGGTCTTCTGGCCGCTGTCGTCGGTGATGATCCACTGACGCAGCTCGGTGGGCGCGGTGAACACCATCTGGATGGTGCCGTTCTGCGGGCGCTGCGGGTCCTGGGCGGTCACGACGGTGGCGTTGTTCTGTTCAGAATGGCCAGTGACCATGCCCTGGCGGCCCAGGTTCACGTTGGCATCCAGGATGATCGACAGCGGCGTCTGCGACAGCGGGTATTGCTGCGGCCCGCTGTTCGATTTCGCGTCGAACACCGCGACGTTCCCGCCCGAGGCCAGCACCAGCGTGCGGTCGTTGTCATATTCGAACCGCACGCGGCCCGGACGCTGGATATAGACCGTGCCGGTGGACACCGTGCCATCCGGATTGATCTGCGTGAAGGCGGATGTCACCGTGGTCAGGCTGTTGAGATAACGCGATATCTCGTTCAGCGGGATGCGTTCGGCCAAGGCCGGAAAGGCCATGGCGATGAGAAGGGCGGGCGCGAGGGCGAGGGTGCGTATGTTCATGATCCCGATCTTATCCTTTCGCGGCTTCGATGCACATCACGTCTGGCGGACGAATGCCGGGCCAACCATCGCGCGTCCGTGACGGTTCCGCGTCATTTGTTTCATCCATGATGCCTTGCGAAGAACGCATCGGGAACATATCTTTCCGAGCATGGCACAGCGCACCTTGCAGGACAAGCTGGCGATCCTGTCGGACGCCGCGAAATACGACGCCTCCTGCGCGTCCAGCGGAACGACGCGACGCGATTCGCAATCGGGGGGCATCGGCTCGGCCGGGGGCAGCGGCATCTGTCACGCCTATACGCCGGACGGGCGCTGCATCAGCCTGCTGAAGATCCTGATGACGAATTTCTGCATCTATGATTGCGCCTATTGCATCAACCGCGTCAGCAGCAACGTCGAACGCGCCCGGTTTTCACCCGAGGAGGTGGTCCGGCTGACGCTGGAATTCTATCGCCGCAACATGATCGAGGGGCTGTTCCTGTCGTCGGGCATCATCCGCAGCCCGGACCAGACGATGGGCGACATGGTCCGCATCGCGCGGATGCTGCGGATCGAACACGGGTTCAAGGGGTATATCCACCTGAAAACCATCCCCGACGCCTCTCCCGGCCTGGTGGCGCAGGCGGGGCTGTTCGCGGACCGCCTGTCGGTGAATGTCGAGTTGCCCCAGGATGCCAGCCTGCGCCATCTGGCCCCCGAAAAGCGACCCGAGACGATCCGCGCCACCATGGCCGACGTCCGTCTTGGCCGCGAGGCCGCCAAGGATCGCAGCCATACCGGCAAGCGCCCGCCGCGCTTTGCCCCCGCCGGGCAGTCAACGCAGATGATCATCGGCGCCGATCAGGCGACGGATGTGGACATCCTGAACACCTCGGCCAACCTCTATTCGGGGTATCAGTTGAAGCGGGTCTATTATTCGGCCTTCAGCCCGATCCCCGATGCCTCGGCCATGCTGCCGCTGATCAAGCCGCCCCTGATGCGCGAACACCGCCTGTATCAGGCCGATTGGCTGATGCGCTTCTACGGCTTTGACGCGACAGAGATCGGGTCGGCGCATCCGTCGGGCAATCTGGACTTGGCCATCGACCCCAAGCTGGCCTGGGCGCTGGCCAACCGCGCCCAGTTCCCGGTCGATGTCGCCCGCGCCCCGCGCGAGATGCTGCTGCGGGTGCCGGGTTTCGGCACCAAGACCGTGGGCCGCATCCTGACGGCGCGCCGGAACGGGGTGCTGCGATACGCGGACCTGCTGCGCATGGGCGCAATCATGTCCAAGGCCCAGCCCTTCGTCACGCTGCCCGACTGGACGCCCGGCGCGCTGACCGACAGTGCGGGCCTGAGGGCGCGCTTTGCGCCGCCGCCCGAGCAGCTGTCCCTGTTCTGATGATCCGGGTCACGCTGCCGCGGTTCGGACGCTTTGACGCCTGGCGCCATGCCGCCCGCGATCTGGCCAGCGCCCGCGTCGCGATGGAGGAAGTGACCTGGGCCGACCCCGACACGCCCCCCGATCTGTTCGGCGCCGACCCGGCCCCGCCGCCGGGCGATCATCCGGTGGTCGCCACGCAGGAGTTCCTGCAGCTGGCCCGTCAAGTTGCCAGCCATTCCGACCCGGAACGCTGGTCGCTGCTGTACGGCGCGCTGATGCGGGCGCAGGACGACCGGCGCTTTCTGTCCAATCCGGCCGATCCGATGCTGGACCGCCTGTCGCGCATGGCGAAATCGGTGCGCCGCGACATCCACAAGATGCACGCCTTTGTCCGGTTTCACGAACTGCCCTCTGACGGGCCGCGCCGGGCCTTTGGCGCGTGGTTCGAACCCGAACACCCGATCCTGGAGGTCGGGACGCCGTTCTTTGCCAAGCGCTTCGCCGACATGAATTGGCTGATCGCCACGCCCGAGGGCACGGCCCGGTTCGACGGCGATGCCATCGCCTATGACGACCCGGCCCCGCGCCCCGATCTGCCCGACGATGCCAGCCACTCGCTGTGGCAGACCTATTTCGCCAACATCTTCAACCCGGCGCGCATCAAGATCAATGCGATGCGGTCGGAAATGCCCAAGAAATACTGGAAGAACCTGCCCGAGACCCGCCTGATCCCCGATATGCTGGCCGATGCGCCGCGCCGGGTTCAGGCCATGCGCGACGCGGGTGCGTCCAATGCGCCGGCTTTTGCGCCCAAGATCACCGCCCGACTGCGCCAGCAGCCCGACGACAGCATCCCCGACACGCTGGCACAGGCCGCGACCCAGGCCGCCCGCTGCACCCGGTGCGAGCTGTGTCATGCGGCGACCCAGACCGTCTGGGGGCAGGGCGACCCTGCCGCCCGCCTGATGCTGGTCGGAGAGGCGCCGGGCGATCAGGAGGATCTGGCCGGCCTGCCCTTTGTCGGCCCCGCGGGCCAGCTGCTGCACCGCACCATGGCCGAGGCCGGGCTGCCGCCGGATCGGGCCTGGCTGACCAACGCGGTCAAGCATTTCCGCTTTACCCCGCGCGGCAAGCGCCGCCTGCACCAGACGCCCGACCGCGACCATGTCGACCAGTGCCGCTGGTGGCTGGACGTGGAACGCCAGATGGTCGCGCCGCGCCTGACCGTGGCCTTGGGGGCGACGGCGGCCTTCGCGCTGACCGGCAACCGCAAGCCGCTGACCCCACGGCGCGGGCTGGTGGAACCGGCGCTGGATGGCGGGCCGGTGCTGATCACCTGGCACCCAAGCCTGATCCTGCGCCTGCCGCCCGATCGCGCGCCCGCGGCGCTGGCCGAACTGCGCGCCGATCTGGCGCAGGCCGTGCAGATGGTGGCCTGAGGCCTCAGCCGAAGACCGACCACCCCGTGAACTCTGCCAGCTTTTCGGCGGCCAGCGTGCCCATCTGGGAATTGCCCCAGCCGTCCAGCCCCGGCGACCAGATCGCAATCGACGCCTTGCCCGGCGCGATGATCAGCAGCCCGCCACCCACGCCTGATTTCGCCGGCATGCCTACGCGGAACGCGAAATTGCCCGACCCGTCATATTGCCCGCAGGTCATCATCAGCGCGTTGATGCGCCGCTGTTTCACCGGGGCCAGCAGGTCCGGCGCGCAGGACAGACCGGCGATGACCCGACCCGCGCGGGCCAGCTGGATGCAGGACATCTCGATCGCGCATTGGTGGACATAGGTGCCGATCACGTGGTCGGGCGGATTGCGCAGGTTGCCGAAACTGCGCAGGTAATGCGCCAGGGCGGCGTTGCGGTATCCGGTGCGGGCCTCGGACCGGGCGACGGCCTTGTCGATGTGGATGTCGTCATCCTCGGCGGCGGTGCGGATGAAGCCCAGGATCTCGGCCAGGGTCTGCTGAGGGCTGCGGCCGCGCAGCAGCTCGTCGGTGACAACGATGGCGCCCGCGTTGATGAAGGGGTTGCGGGGCCGGCCCTTTTCCTGCTCCAGCAGCAGGATGGAATCGAAGCGGTCGCCCGACGGCTCGCGACCCACGCGCAGCCACAGTTGTTCGCCGATGCGGCCCAGCACGCAGGCCAGCGCAAATACCTTGCTGACCGACTGGATCGAAAACCCCTGATCGGCCTGGCCTGCGGTCAGCACCTGCCCATCGGCCAGCGCCACCGCGATGCCGAACTGGTCGGGGGCGATGCCGCCCAGTTCGGGGATGTAATCCGCTACCTTGCCCCAGTCGGCGGCGGCGCGGATGTCGCGATCCAGATCCTGCAGAAACCGATCCAACGTCATGGCATCCCCCGTTTGCGCGCAGCCTATGCCGGGAATGCGGCGCAGGGAAAAGCGCTAAAGCGCCTGGCCGGCCAGCAGGCGCGGCATCGGCGACACCGCCAGCCCCGCCGCCTGCCGCATGAAGCCGCGCCGCAGCGCGGGCACCGCCTGAACCAGGCCCATGCCCAGGGCGCGCAGCCCGGACACCGCCGCGCCATCGGTCGCGAACAGCCGGTTCACCCCGTCCATGCCCAGTGCCAGCGTCGTGGCATCGGGCCTGCGCCAGGCCTGATACCGCTCCAGCACCAGCGGGCTGCCGATATCCTCGCCCCGGCGGGCGGCATCGACCAGCACCTGGGCCAGGGCGGCCACGTCGCGCAGGCCCAGGTTCAGGCCCTGACCCGCGATGGGATGCACGCCATGCGCTGCGTCCCCCACCAGCGCCACGCGGTCGCTCGCATAGCGTTCGGCCAGCGACAGCGACAGCGGATAGCTGAACCGCGGCCCCGCCAGCGACAGATCGCCCAGGAAGTCGCCAAAACGGGGGCGCAGGACCGACAGGAACCCGTCATCGTCCAGCGCCGAAATGGCCGTGGCATTCGCGGCGGTTTCCGACCAGACGACATTGCTGCGGTTGCCGGGCAGGGGCAGGATCGCCAGCGGCCCTGTCGCCATGAAGTACTGATGCGCGATGCCGTCATGCGGCAGCGCGTGGTCGATGGCCGCCACCAGCGCGGTCTGGCCGTACTCCCAGCCCTGCCGCTTGATCCCCGCCCGCGTGGCAACGCCCGACCCGCGCCCATCCGCCCCGACCAGCAGGCGCGCGGTCAGCCGCCGACCGTCCGACAAAATCGCGGTGACACCAGCCGGGCCGACCTCCTGTCCGGTGACGGACAGGCCGGGCAGGGTGGTCACCGCCCCCGCCATCGCGTCGACCAGGGCGGCGTGCAGGAAGCGGTCCTCCAGCATGTGGCCCACGGGGCCTTCGCCCAGCTCGGCGCTGTCGAAATGCAGAAAGACATGGCCCGCGCCCTCTCCGGGTTGGCCTTGGGACGCCTTGATCTGGTGGATGGGCTGGGCATCCGGTGCAAGCCGGTCCCACAGGCCAAGCGCCCGCAGCACCCGGACCGAGGCGATGGCCAGCGAATAGGCCCGCCCGTCGAACCCCGCACCCGCCCGTGCCCGCGCAGGCTGCGGGTCGACCACGGCCACGCGCAGCCCCACCTGCGCCAGGGCCAGAGCCAGCGTCGGGCCGTTCAGCCCGCCCCCGGCAATCACAATGTCGAAATCCTGTGTCATGCCCGGCAGAATGCACGGGCGGGGGGCAAAGGCAATGCGGCGCGCAGCCTCACGCGCCCTGCGCCAGCAGCGCGGCCAGCCCACTGCGATAGTCGGGATAGCGCAGCGTGACCCCCAGATCGCGCTTGATCCGTTCGTTCCGCACCCGCTTGCTGTCACCGTAGAACGACCGCGCCATGGGCGACATCTGCGCCTGGTCAAAGGGCACGGCGGGCGGCAGCGGCAGGCCCAGCAGGGTGGCCGCATGGGCGATCACGTCCTGGGGCGGGGCCGGGTCGTCGTCGCAGACATTATAGATGCCGATGGGCGCGGGCGCCTCGATGGAGGCCATCAGGACTTGGGCGATATCCTCGACATGGATGCGTGAGAAGACCTGTCCGGGCTTGATGATCCGGCGCGCGGTGCCATCGCGGACTTTCTGGAACGGGCCGCGACCGGGACCATAGATCCCCGCCAGCCGAAAGATATGCAACGGCAGGTCATGGGCGCAGGCCAGATCCTGCCACGCACCCTCGGCGCGGATGCGGGCCTGGCCGCGCGGGCCCGACCCGTCCAGCACCGAATCTTCGTCCACCCACCCGCCCTGGCGGTCGCCATAGACGCCGGTGGTTGACAGATAGCCCAGCCAGCGCGGCCGCGCGCGGGCCAGATCGTCGCGGAATGCCGCCAGGACCGGGTCGCCCGCATCCGTGGGCGCGGTGCTGACCAGGATGGCGTCGGCGCGGGGGATGG
This sequence comes from Paracoccus sp. SCN 68-21, assembly GCF_001724535.1. Taxonomy (NCBI): domain Bacteria; kingdom Pseudomonadati; phylum Pseudomonadota; class Alphaproteobacteria; order Rhodobacterales; family Paracoccaceae; genus Paracoccus; species Paracoccus sp. SCN 68-21. The sequence goes on from NZ_MEES01000013.1 coordinate 9,310, forward strand.
CGTCGCGCAGCGCATCCTCGGCCCCCGGCCAGATCAGCGGGCTGGCTCCTGCCTCGGCCACGCGACCGGGATCGTCCCGTGTGGTGCCGATCACATCCCATCCCCGTGCCGTCAGCAGGGGGGTCAAGGCGCCGGCGCTGTAGCCGTGTCCGAAAACGAGCATCTTCATGACCGCACCGTAACGGCGCGCGCGGCGCTGCGCCAGACGCTTGCCTGCAGCCCGCCGCGCTGGCAGGGTCGGTGCAACCAGAAGGACAGACCGATGACCGACGCCCGTTTCCTCCCCACCGAAAGCCCCGCCCCGCAGGCCCGGCGCGATTTCACCGACGCGGCCTCTGCCGTGGCGCATCTGCGGGCGCTGTATGACCAGGCGACCGGGTTTCTGCTGGGCCATTTCACCCGCATCCTGGAGGGCGCGTCCCCCGCCGCGCGCTATCGCGCCTTCTACCCCGAGGTGCGGCTGGTCGTGCCCACGCATGGCAAGATCGACAGCCGCCTGTCCTTTGGCCATGTCGTGGCGCCGGGCACCTATGCCGCGACCATCACCCGGCCCGACCTGTTCCAGCACTATCTGACCGAACAGCTGGCCCTGCTGATCAAGAATCACGGCGTCCCTGTCAGCATCGGCCTGTCGGAGACGCCCATGCCCGTGCATTTCGCCGTCGCCGCCCAGAGCGATCTGGCCGTCCCGCAGGAGGGGGTGCTGGATTTCAGCCTGCGCGACGTGTTCGACGTCCCTGACCTGAACACCATGAACGACGACATCGTGAACGGCGTCGCGGGCACCATGCCCGACGGCAGCCAGCATCTGGCGGCCTTCACCGCGCAGCGGATCGACTATTCGCTGGCGCGTCTGGCGCATTACACCGCCACCGCGCCCGAGCATTTCCAGAACTTTGTCCTGTTCACCAACTATCAGTTCTATGTCGACGAATTCGAGGCCTATGCCCGGCGCGCCCTGTCCGACCCGGCGCTGGGTTACACCGCGTTTGTCGCCCCCGGAAACCAGCAGATCACCGACCCCCAGCAGCCCATCGCGGTCCTGTCCAAGATGCCGCAAATGCCGACCTATCATCTCAAGCGCGCGAACGGGCAGGGGATCACGCTGGTCAATATCGGCGTGGGCCCGTCCAACGCCAAGACCGCGACCGACCATATCGCCGTGCTGCGCCCGCATGCCTGGCTGATGGTCGGCCATTGCGCGGGCCTGAGAAACAGCCAGTCCCTGGGCGATTTCGTCCTGGCCCATGCGTACTTGCGCGAGGATCACGTCCTGGACGACGACCTGCCCGTCTGGGTGCCCATCCCGGCCCTGGCCGAGGTGCAGGTGGCCCTGCAGGAGGCCGTGGCCGAGGTCACCCAGCTGGACGGATACGAGCTGAAGCGGATCATGCGCACCGGCACCGTCGCCACCATCGACAACCGCAACTGGGAGTTGCGCGACCAGTCCGGCCCGGTGCACCGCCTGTCGCAATCGCGCGCGGTCGCGCTGGACATGGAAAGCGCCACGATCGCGGCCAACGGATTCAGGTTCCGGGTGCCTTACGGCACACTGCTGTGTGTCAGCGACAAGCCCCTGCACGGAGAGCTGAAGCTGCCCGGCATGGCCACCGATTTCTATCGCACGCAGGTCGCCAACCACCTGCTGATCGGCATCCGCGCGATGGAAAAGCTGCGCGACATGCCGCTGGAACGCATCCATTCGCGCAAGCTGCGATCCTTCAGCGAGACGGCCTTTCTGTAGCGCGGCGGCAAAACACCAGCAAACGCGGGTTTTCGCGCGTGTGGCGAAAAAGGCTTGATCTGCCCGTGAAAACCGTGTGTAGCAGGCGTTATGCCGCAAAAGGCGCAATTTGTGGGCCCGGTGCAACAGGGCAAGAGGAGACGGATAATGGCTACGGCTGCAGCAAAACCGATGACCAAGACCCAGCTGGTGGCGACCCTCGCCGAGGAAATGGGCTCCGACAAGAAATCGGCCGCGACGGCGCTGGACGCGATCGTGGCGATCGTGACGCGCGAAGTCGCCGGCGGCGGCGCGGTGACCCTGCCCGGCATCGGCAAGATCGCCTGCCGCGCACGCCCCGAGCGTCAGGTCCGCAACCCGCAGACCCAAGAAATGATGACCAAGCCCGCTGACAAGCAGGTCAAGGTCACCATCGCGAAGGCCCTGAAGGACAGCGTCAACAGCTGATCCGCAGAACCTGCGATGACGGAACGGGGTCGTGCCATCAGGCACGGCCCCTTTCCTTTGCGTCTTGCGCGTCGGCGGGACGCTCTGCTAGCCATTTGCAGCACATGCAAGAAAGGCCCGACATGGATATCCGCGCGCTGCTGATGGGGCTGGCCTTTGCGGTGATGTGGGCCTCGGCCTTCACCTCGACCCGGATGATCGTGACCGAGGCGCCGCCGCTGATGTCGCTGGCGCTGCGCTTTGCGCTGTCGGGGGCGGTGGGGGTCATGATCGCATGGGCGATGGGACAGTCCTGGCGCGGGCTGACGCGGGCGCAATGGCGCGCCGTGGTGGTGCTGGGCCTGTGCCAGAACGCGCTGTATCTGGGCCTGAACTGGACCGCGATGCAGTGGATCGAGGCAGGGCTGGCCTCGATCATCGCGGCGACCATGCCGCTGCTGGTGGCCTTTCTGGGCTGGTCCCTGATGGGAGAGCGCCTGCGCCGGATGGGCGTGGCGGGCCTGTTCCTGGGCGTTGCGGGCGTGGCGATCATCATGGGCGCGCGCCTGCAGGGCGGCAGCGACCCGACCGGGATCGTGATGTGCTTTGTCGCGGCGCTGGCGCTGGCGGTGGCCACGCTGACCGTGCGCGGCGCCAGTTCGGGCGGCAACGTGATGATGATCGTGGGCCTGCAGATGCTGGTCGGTGCCGTCACCCTGGGCGTGATCGCCCCCTGGTTCGAGACATGGGACGTCACCTATACCCCGCGCTTGGTCGGGGCGTTCCTGTACACTGTGATCGTGCCGGGGCTGCTGGCGACCTGGGTGTGGTTCCTGCTGGTGGGGCGCATCGGCGCGGTGCGCGCGGCGACGTTCCATTTCCTAACACCGTTCTTTGGCGTGGCCACCGCCGCCGTGTTTCTGGGCGAGGCCTTGGGCGCGGGCGACGTGATCGGCGTCGCGATCATCATGGCGGGCATCCTGGCGGTGCAGCTGTCCAAGGCGCCCCCGGTCAAGCGCCCGCCCCCCAGCTGAATGGACCCCTGCGGCGATGGGCGGCGTTGAGCCCGCGTGAACCCTTGCCATGATGGTGCCATGCGTCCCGACCAGATCCTGCACCCGACCGAGGCCGGGCTCTACTGTCCGCCCGGCGATTTCTACATCGACCCGGTGCGTCCGGTGCCCCGCGCGCTGATCACCCACGGCCATGCCGACCACGCCCGGTCGGGCCATGGGGCCGTGATGGCCACGCAACAGACGCTGGACATCATGGCGATCCGCTATGGCGCCGATTTCACCGCCAGCCGCCAGCCGGCCCATGGCGTAACGCGCATCGGCGACGTGCAGGTCAGCTTTCACCCCGCAGGCCACATCCTGGGGTCTGCCCAGATCGCGGTGATGCCAGACCGCGGCCCCAAGATCGTCGTGTCCGGCGATTACTGCCGCGCCCCGAACCCGGTCTGCGCGCCCTATGAGCCCGTCCCCTGCGACATCTTCGTGACCGAGGCGACCTTTGGCCTGCCGGTCTTTCGCCACCCGGACCCGCTGACCGAAATGACCAAGCTGATCGCCAGCATGGCCGAATTCCCCGAACGCCCGCATCTGATCGGCGCCTATGCCCTGGGCAAGGCACAGCGGGTCATCGCGCTGGCGCGCCAGGCGGGCATCGACGGCCCCATCGCCATCCACGGCGCGCTGCAGCGCCTGTGCGATTTTCACGTGGAACAAGGCATCGACCTGGGTCCGCTGATCCCCGCCACCGCGAAATCGGTGGAGGCGCAGCTGGTCATCGGCCCGCCCTCGGCCTTTGCCAGCCCCTGGGTGCAGCGGTTCGACGACCCGGTGATCGCCTTTGCGTCAGGCTGGATGACGGTGCGCGCCCGCGCCCGCCAGCGCGGGGTCGAGCTGCCCTTGGTCATCAGCGACCATGTCGACTGGCCGCAGGTCACGCAGACCATCCTTGAGCTGTCCCCCCAGGAGGTCTGGATCACCCACGGGACCGAGGACGGGTTGATGCGCTGGTGCGAGCTGCAGGGCATCGCGTCGCGCCCGCTGCGCCTGATCGGATACGAGGACGAGCCGGAATGAAGGCATTCGCCCATCTGCTGGAACGCCTGGCCTTCACCGCGGCGCGCAACGCCAAGCTGCGCCTGCTGCGCCATTACCTTGAGGCCACGCCCGACCCCGACCGGGGCTATGCGCTGGCCGCGCTGACCGGCGATCTGAAGCTGCGGGCGGTGACGCCGGGGCTGTTGCGCGGGCTGATGGCGGGGCGTGTGGACGAACAGCTGTTCGCGATGTCCTATGATTTCGTGGGCGATCTGGCCGAGACGATCGCCCTGCTGTGGGAGACGGACGGCGACGAGGATGTCCCCCTGCGCGAGGCGGTGGACCTGCTGTCGGGCACCGGGCGCGCAGGCCTGCTTGCGGCGATCACCGCGATGCTGGACCGGCTTGGGCCGTCTCAGCGACTGGCCTTCCTGAAGCTGGCCACGGGAAACATGCGCGTGGGCCTCTCGGCCCGCATGGCGCGCATGGCCCTGGCCGAGATGGGCCCCCCCGAGGTCAAGGACATCGAGGAGATCTGGCACGGCCTGACGCCCCCCTATCAGCCGCTGTTCGACTGGATCGCGGGGGGTGCGCGCCCCGAACATGCCGCCCTGGCGCCCTTCCGCCCGGTGATGCTGTCCACCCCGGTCGATCTGGATCAGCTGCGGGCCTTTGATCCGGCGCTGTATGTGGCGGAATGGAAATGGGACGGCATCCGCGTGCAGGCGATCAACGATCAGGGCACGCGGCGCCTGTATTCGCGCACCGGAGAGGATCTGGGTGCGGCCTTTCCCGACCTGCTGGAGGCGCTGAATTTCGACGGTGCGGTCGATGGTGAATTGCTGGTCCGGCGGGGCGCGGATGTGGCAGCCTTTGGCGACCTGCAAAAGCGCCTCGGCCGCAAGGTCGTCGGGCGCGCCATGCTGGACAGCCATCCGGCGGCGTTGCGGGTCTATGACCTGATGATCTGGCACGGGCAGGATCTGCGCGATCTGCCCCATGAGGCGCGCCGCGCCATCCTGGAGACCGCCGATTTCGGCAGCGACCGCATCGACATCTCGCCCCTGCTGCCGTTCACGACATGGGACGATCTGGCGGCTTTGCGTGCCGACCCGCCCAGCATCGTGATCGAGGGCGTGATGATCAAGCGCCGCGACAGCGCCTATGTCGGCGGCCGCCCCCGCGGGCCCTGGTTCAAGTGGAAGCGCGACCCGATGGTCGTGGATGCCGTGATGCTGTACGCGCAGCGCGGGCATGGCAAGCGGTCGGGGTTCTACAGCGACTTTACCTTTGGCCTATGGGACGGGGAGGCGCTGGTGCCGGTGGGCAAGGCCTATTTCGGCTTTACCGATGAGGAGTTGCGCGAACTGGACCGATTCGTGCGCACCAACACCACCGAACGGTTCGGGCCGGTCCGGTCCGTCGCGCCCAAGCTGGTGCTGGAGGTCGCGTTCGAGGGGCTGAACGCCTCTCCGCGCCACAAATCCGGCGTCGCCATGCGCTTTCCGCGCATCAGCCGCATCCGGTGGGACAAACCCGCGGCCGAGGCTGACCGGCTGGAGTCGCTGAAGGACATGATCCCGTGACGCTGCCCCCCGCGTTCCAGGACTGGTTCGCCCGACAGGGCTGGCAGCCGCATCCGCATCAGCTGGACCTGCTGGCGGCCACGGGGGACAGCCTGCTGATCGCGCCGACCGGGGGGGGCAAGACGCTGGCCGGGTTCCTGCCCTCGCTGGTCGCGCTGACCGCGCCGCATCGGGGGATGCACACGCTGTATGTGTCGCCGCTCAAGGCGCTGACGGCGGATATCGCGCGCAACCTGTCGCGCCCGGTGGCGGATCTTGGGCTGGACATCCGCATCGAGGATCGCACCGGCGACACCAAGGCCGGCCAGCGCGCCCGCCAGCGGGTCGACCCGCCCGACATCCTGCTGACCACGCCGGAATCGCTGGCGCTGATGCTGTCCTATGAACAGGCGCCTGCAATCTTTGGCGGCCTGCGCCGGGTGGTGCTGGACGAGCTGCATGCCCTGGCCGAGAACAAGCGCGGCGATCAGCTGATGCTGGCCTTGTCGCGATTGCGCGCGCTGGCCCCCGACCTGCAGGTCACCGGGCTGTCGGCCACGGTGGAGGACCCGTCGCGGCTGGCCCGCTTCATGGGGGGCGCCACCGTGATCCACGCCGATCCCGGCCCCGATCCCGACATCGCCATGCTGGCCACCGCCAAGGCCCCGCCCTGGGCGGGCGCGGGCGGGCATTACGCCGTGTCCGATGTGCTGGAGGCCGTAGCCCAAGCCACGACCACGATCATCTTCATCAACACCCGCGCCCAGGCCGAGCTGTTCTTTCAGGCGCTGTGGGCCGCCAATGACGCGAACCTGCCCATCGGCCTGCACCACGGCAGCCTGTCGCGCGAGGCCCGCGCCCGGACCGAGGCCGCGATGGCCGCTGGCGAATTGCGCGCCGTGGTGGCGACCGGATCGCTGGATCTGGGCATCGACTGGGGCGCGGTGGATCTGGTGATCCAGGTCGGCGCGCCGCGCAACGTCAAGCGGCTGGTCCAGCGGATCGGGCGCGCGAACCACCGCTATAACGCGCCGTCGCGGGCGCGGATCGTGCCCGCCAGCCGCTTTGAGGTCATCGAATGCGTCGCCGCCCTGCAGGCCGTGCGCGAGCGCGATCTGGACGGTGACGACCGGGGGCCGGGGCCGCTGGACGTGCTGTGCCAGCATATCCTGCTGACCGCCTGCGCGGGCCCGTTCGATGCCGATGCGCTGTTCGCCGAGGTGCGCACGGCGGGGCCGTACGCGCACCTGACCCGCGCCGATTTCGACGCCTGCCTGGAATTCGCGGCCACTGGCGGCTATGCGCTGCGGGCCTATGACCGCTGGCAGCGGCTGATGGAACGCGATGGGCTGTGGCGCCTGCGCGATCCGCGTGCGGCGCGCAACCTGCGCATGAACATCGGCACCATCGTCGAGGCCGAGATGCTGAAGGTCCGCTTTCGTGGCCGCGGCGGCGCCCCCTTGGGTGAGGTCGAGGAGGGCTTTGCCGCGACCCTGGCACCGGGCGACACCTTCCTGATCGGCGGGCAGACGGTCCGCTATGATACCCTGCGCGAGATGGTGGTCGAGGTCACGAAACAGCCCTCCAAGGAGCCCCGCATCGCCACGTTCTCGGGCATGAAGCTGGCCACATCGACGCAACTATCCCATCGGGTTCTGGCGCTGATCGGCGATCCGGCGGCCCATGCAGGCCTGCCCGCTGATGCCCGCGACTGGCTGGCGTTGCAGGCACGGGTCAGCACCCTGCCGCGCCCCGGCACACTGCTGACCGAGGCGTTCCCCCATCAGGGCCGCTGGCATCTGGCGGTCTATGGCTTTGCCGGGCGCAATGCGCTGCAGACCCTGGGCCTGCTGATGACCCGGCTGATGGAGGAGGCGGGGCTGGCCCCCCTGGGGTTCCTGGCCACCGATTACGCGCTGCTGATCTGGTCCCTGGACCCGGTGACCGACCCCGCGCCTTTGCTGGATCGCGAGGGGCTGCGCGAGGGGCTGGGCGACTGGCTGGCCAGCAATGCGGTGATGAAGCGCAGCTTTCGCAACGTGGCGACCATCGCGGGGCTGATCCAGCGCAACCTGCCGGGCGCGCGCAAGTCGGGGCGGCAGGCGACGTTCTCCAGCGACATCCTGTACGACACGCTGCGCAAGTACGACCCGGACCACCTGATGCTGCGCATCACCGCGGCCGAGGCCAGCCGGGGGCTTGTGGATTTCGGCCGGATCGAGGAAATGCTGGACCGCACCGACCGCCTGGACCACCGCATGCTGGAGCGCGTGTCCCCCCTGGCCGCGCCGCTGATGCTGGAACTGGGCCGCGTGCCCATCGCGGGACAGGGACGCGAGCGCATGGCCGAGGCCGAGGCGGCCGCAATGATGGCAGAGGCAGGGCTTTCGTGACGTTCCACCCCTTCGATTTCGACGGACAGGCGCTGCAGGCGCGGGCATCGGGCGCGCTGCTCTGGCCCGCCCGCCGCTGGCTGATCGTGGCCGACCTGCACCTGGGCAAATCTGAACGGATGGCGCGGCGGGGCGGCGCCCTGCTGCCCCCCTATGAGACGCTGGCGACGCTGGACCGGCTGGAGGCCGAGATCGCCGCCACCGACCCGGCGGTGGTCGTCAGCCTGGGCGACGGGTTCGACGACGATGCGGCGGGCCGCGCGCTGCCCGACGATATTTGCGACCGGCTGCGCGCCATGGCGCAGGGGCGGCGCTGGATCTGGATCAGCGGCAATCACGACCCTGCTGCTGTCTGTCCGCGGCTGCCGGGCGACAGTCTGGAACAGCTGAGCGATGGCCTGATCCTGCGCCACGAGGCGGGCGCGGGGCCGGACGTGTCGGGCCATTTCCACCCCTGTATCCGGCTGGCCGGCCAGCGTCGGCGCTGCTTTCTGGTCGGGCGCGATCATCTGATCCTGCCGGCCTTCGGTGCTTACACCGGCGGGCTGGAGGTCACGGACCGGGCGCTGCAGGCGCTGGTGCCCAAGGGCATCGCCATCGCCTGCGGGGCGCGGGCGCTGCCTGTGCCGGTGGGGCAGGGGCGACGGGCCGGGGCCGCATGAGAAAGGGCCGGCGCGCATGGCGGCCGGCCCCTGTCATGCGGTGATGAGGCGGATCAGAACTTGAAGTTCGCGCCGATCTTGATGGTGCTCATCGACACGCTGGCGCGGGTGGACAGCACGTCGCCTTCACCGGCGTCAAAGTTGACGGTCTCGTTGCCGAAATCGCGATACTGGTACTCGGCAAAGACGGACATGCGGTCGTTGATCATCCGCTCGGCGCCCAGACCGGCGGCGATGCCGGTGGCGGTGAAGCCCTGGGTGGACGACGCATCATCACCGCGCAGGGTATAGTCGAAGTCACCGCGGGCGACGCCGAAGGTGCCATAGACCAGGGTCTGCGGGTCGACCGCATAGCCGGTCTTCATCACCAGGGTGACGACGTTGTTCATCTTGCTTTCGGCCGAACCGTCGACGCCGTCGACCGTGAACGAGATCTCCTCGTCGACGCTGCCGAACTCGACGCCCAGCTCGGGACCAAACACCCAACGGTCACGCTGCCAGCGATAGCCGGCATGCAGGCCCAGGGTCGCGCCGGACATGCCCAGATCGCCCAGGTTGGTCGCGCGGTCGACCTCTTCGCCATCCGACAGCAGGGCCAGGCCCAGCTGGTCGTCGGTGCCCAGGATATAGCCAAGCGATCCGCCGGCATAGGCGCCTTCCCATGCGCCCATGATGGGGGCGGGGGCGACCTGGATGGGGGATGCTTCGACAACGGGGGCAACGACACCGCCGGCCATGGCGGTCCCCGCGCCGACGATCACGGCGGCCGAGGACAGGGATGCAAGAATGGTAGCGCGCATGGAGGAACTCCTGAAATCCGGGACCGAGGGGCACGGTCCTACGAGGTAAACATTGCGCTGATCAAAGCAGAAACACGCGCTTTGCGCAATTCAAACAGCAGGCAGACCGGCAGCCTGCCATCGAATCGGCGCATGGGACGTGACGTTTGGGCAACAAGCCTCGGATCAGGTGTCCAGATTTTCCACGTTGAGGGCGTTCTGCTGGATGAACTCGCGGCGCGGTTCGACGACGTCGCCCATCAGCTTGGTGAACAGATCCTCGGCCTCGGCCACGTCCTCGATGCGGACCTGCAGCATGGTGCGCGCGACGGGGTCCAGCGTGGTTTCCCACAGCTGTTCGGGGTTCATCTCGCCCAGACCCTTGTAGCGTTGCAGCGACAGACCCTTCTCGCCCTCCAGGAACACCGCCTGCAGCAGGCCCAGGGGGCCGTGGATCGGCTGGTCGCGGTCCTTGCGGATCAGGCGCGCCGGGCGGGCATAGATGTCCTGCAGCCCCTGGGTCATCTCTCCCAGACGGCGGCTTTCGCCGCTGCGCAGCATCTGGCCGTCCAGCACACGCGCCTCCTCGACGCCGCGAAGCGTCCGCGACAGCCGGATGCCGGCGTCCTGGGTCGGACGGCCCTGCCAGCCACGCTCGTATTCCTCGGCGATCAGGTCCAGGCGCGCGGCGATATCGCTGGCCACGCCCTGCGCGTCCTGGTCGATCCGCCCCGGCACCAGCGCGCCCGCGATGGCGGCCTGTTCGGTGATGTGGGGTGGGTAATGCGTCGGATAGGCACGCAGATAGCGCCGCGCCTGGCGGGCCTCCTCGACCACGCGGGTCAGGTCGTTGCCGGTGATGTCCTCGCCCGAATCCAGGCGCAGGGTCGCGCCCTCGGCACCCTGCTGGATCAGGTAATCCTCCAGCGCGGCCTCGTTCTTCAGATAGACCTCGGACCGACCCCGGCCGACCTTGTAGAGAGGCGGCTGCGCGATATACAGGTGCCCGCCCTCGATCAGCTCCGGCATCTGCCGGAAGAAGAACGTCAGCAGCAGGGTGCGGATATGCGCGCCATCGACATCGGCGTCGGTCATGATGACGATCTTGTGGTAGCGCAGCTTCTTCAGGCTGAACTCGTCGCGCCCGATCCCGGTGCCAAGCGCGGTGATCAGCGTGCCGATCTGGTCGCTGCCCAGCATCCGGTCAAAGCGCGCGCGCTCCACGTTCAGGATCTTGCCGCGCAGCGGCAGGACCGCCTGGTTCTGGCGCGACCGACCCTGTTTCGCCGACCCGCCGGCCGAGTCGCCCTCGACGATGAACAGTTCGGACAGGGCGGGGTCCTTTTCCTGGCAATCGGCCAGCTTGCCGGGCAGGGACGCGACATCCATCGCGGTCTTGCGCCGCGTCAGCTCGCGCGCCTTGCGCGCCGCCTCGCGGGCGAGGGCGGCCTCGATGATCTTGCCGACGATCTGGCGGGCCTCGGTCGGGTTCTCCTCGAACCATTCGGCCAGCTTCTCGCCGACCAGCCCCTCGACCGCCGGGCGGACCTCACTGGAGACCAGCTTGTCCTTGGTCTGGCTGGAGAATTTCGGGTCGGGCACCTTGACGGACAGCACGCAGGTCAGGCCCTCGCGCGCGTCATCGCCGGTGAAATCGACCTTTTCCTTCTTCGCGATGCCGCTGTCCTGCGCGTATTTGCCGATCACGCGGGTCAGCGCGCCGCGGAAGCCGGCCATGTGCGTGCCGCCATCGCGCTGCGGGATGTTGTTGGTGAAGGGCAGGACGGTCTCGTGATAGCTGTCGTTCCACCACATCGCGACCTCGACGCCGATGCCGTTCTTCTCTCCGGTGATGAAGATGGGCTGGGGCATGACCGAGGTCTTGGACCGGTCCAGATATTTGACGAATTCCTTGACGCCGCCCTCGTAGAACAGCTCGGTCTTCTGGACCTCGGCGTGGCGCTCGTCCTCCAGGAGGATCCGCACACCGCTGTTCAGGAAGGCCAGCTCGCGCAGGCGGTTCTCCAGCGTCTTGAAGCTGTACTCCAGGTTGCTGAACGTGCCCTCGGGATGGGTGGTCTTGGCCGATGCCAGGAACCGCACCTCGGTCCCGCTTTCGCCGGGCGCGTCGCCCACGACGACCAGCGACTTGACCGTGTCACCGCGTTCAAAGCGGACGTAATGTTCCTTGTCATTGCGCCAGATGCGCAGCTCCAGCCAATCAGACAACGCGTTCACGACGGACACGCCCACGCCGTGCAGACCGCCCGAAACCTTATAGCTGTTCTGGTCGAACTTTCCGCCCGCATGCAGCTGGGTCATGATGACCTCGGCGGCGCTGACGCCCTCGCCCTGATGCATGTCGACGGGGATGCCGCGACCGTTGTCGCGCACGCTGACGCTGCTGTCGGCATGGATCTTGACCTGCACGAAGTCCGCGTGACCGGCCAGAACCTCGTCAATGCCGTTATCGACGACCTCATAGACCATGTGATGCAGGCCCGACCCGTCGTCGGTATCGCCGATGTACATGCCGGGACGCTTTCGCACGGCGTCCAAACCCTTGAGAACCTTGATGGAATCGGCGTCGTACAAAGCGGGTTGGGCAGCGGTGTCGGTCATGCGTCGGGCTTTCTGTTCGTCTTGTCCTGATATAGGCCTTCGCGGGGGCAAAGTCACGGCTTTGACAGGGTTTTTCGGCGCTGTCGACGGGTTTTCTGCCCCGCGCGGTTCAGCGCACAGCGACGGGCCGCGGCTCAGCCCGGTTCGGCCGGGCGCGCGGTCGAGGCCCCGTCGGTCTTGGTCACGGTCAGGCGGCGCGCGCGGGGGCCGAAGGCGTCGAACAGCTCCGGCCCCGTGCCGGTCAGCAGGCTCTGCGCGGGCAGCGCGTCGATGCGATCATACAGCGCCGCGCGCCGGTCGGCGTCCAGATGGGCCGCGACCTCGTCCAGCAACAGCAGGACCGGCTGATCCGACAACGCGCGCGCATTGGCCAGGATCAGCGACAACAGCAGCGCCTTCTGCTCTCCGGTCGAGGACAGGCCGGCGGGCATGTCCTGCGGGCCCCAGCTGGCGCCCAGATCGGCGCGATGGGCGCCGGTCAGGGTGCGCCCGGCGGCCATGTCGCGGGGCCGCATGGCGGCCAGTCGCGCGGCGATGCTGGCCTGGTCGGCGTCATCGGCGAACCCGTCCTGCGGCAGCAGGGTCAGGCGGGCGGCGGGGAAATCGGTGCCGCCATCCTGCGCGGCCATGATCGCGGACAGCGCCGCCTGGCGGTTGCGGGTCAGCGCGGCGCCCGTCTCGGCCATCTGCGCCTCCAGCGCGCGATACCAGCCGGGATCGGCGATCTGATCCTTGAGCAGGCGGTTGCGTTCGCGCATAGCCTTGTCATAGGCCAGCGCCAGATCGGCGTGATCGGGCATCAGCGACAGGGTCACCCGGTCCAGGAACCGCCGCCGCCCCTCGGGCGCGTCCGACCACAGCCGGTCCATCGCAGGCACCAGCCAGATCACCCGCACCAGCCGCGCCAGCATGGTCTGGGTCACCGGCTTGTCGTCCAGGATGACGTGACGGGGCTGGCCCGGGGGCGCCACGGTCTCCACCGCGTGATCGCCCATCACCGCGCGGATGCGCCAGCCCGCGTCAAGGCCAAGCCGCGCCTGTTCTGGCGCCGCCACCGCGCGCAGACCGCGGCCTGGGGCCAGCATCGACACGGCTTCCAGGATGTTCGTCTTGCCGGACCCGTTCGGCCCGAAGATCGCCAGCGGCCGCGCGTCCAGATCCAGGTCCAGCCGGGGCCAGGACCGGAACTGCGCCAGCCGCAGCCCCATCAGTGTCACACGCGCATCGGCATGACGACATAGACCGCGCTGAGGTCGCTGCCCTCGCGGATCAGGGCCGCGTCGCCCGAGCCGTTGAACAGGAACACCGCGTTGTCGCGATCGACCTGGGACGCGATCTCCTGCAGGTATTTCGCGTTGAAGCCGATCTCCAGCGGCTCGTCGGCATAGGCCACGATCAGCTCCTCTTCGGCGGCGCCCGCGTCGGGGGCGTTGACCGACAGGACCAGCCGGTCCGCGTCCAGCGTCAGCTTGACCGCGCGACTGCGTTCGCTGCTGACGGTGGCCACGCGGTCGACGGCGCGGGCGAAATCAGCGGCGTCCACCTCCAATTTGCGGGTGTTGCCCTGCGGGATGACGCGGCTGTAATCGGGGAAGGTCCCGTCGATCACCTTGGAGGTCAGCGTGATCGTCGGCGTGGCAAAGCGGATCTTGGTCTCGCTGACGGACACGGCGATCTCGGCCTCGTCATCGTCCAACAGCTTGCGCAGCTCTCCGACGGTCTTGCGAGGCACGATCACGCCCGGCATGTTGTCGGCATGGACCGGCAGGGGCGCGTCGATGCGCGCCAGGCGGTGGCCATCGGTCGCCACGCAGCGCAGGACGGGTCCGTCCTCGGACTGGGCCACATGCATATAGACGCCGTTCAGATAATAGCGCGTCTCCTCGGTCGAGATCGCGAATTTCGACTTGTCGAACAGGCGGCGCAACAGGCTGGCGGGGGCCTTGAAGTTCGCGCTGTATTCGGTGTTGGCCAGCACCGGGAAATCGTCGCGGGGCAGGGTCGCCAGGCTGAACGACGACCGCCCCGCCTGCACCGACAGCCGCCCCGAGGCCTCGTCATGGGACAATTGCACCAGCGCGCCGTCGGGCAGCTTGCGCGCAATCTCGTTCAGCATCACGGCGCTGACGGTGGTTGCGCCGGGGCGTTCGACCTGGGCGATGGCGCGATCCACGACCTCGGTGTCCAGGTCGGTGGCGCGAAAGCTGACGCCCTCGGGGGTGGCCTCGATCAGCACGTTGGCCAGGATCGGGATGGTGTTGCGGCGTTCCACGACCGATTGGGCCTGCGATACGGCCTTGACCAGAACGGCGCGCTCGATCGAGAATTTCATCAGTTTCCCCTGTCCCATGGCTCTGTGGCCCTTGCCGGACCTGATGTGTAGCCGCCCGCGCGGGCAGTCACAAGATTTTCGTGGATCAGGCTTCCAGCATCCGCTTCAGCACGGCGATGTCCTCGACCATGGTGCTGTCCTCGACCAGCAGCTCCTCGATCTTGCGCACACCATGCATGATCGTGGTGTGGTCGCGCCCGCCAAAGCGGCGCCCGATCTCGGGCAGGGAACGGCTGGTCAGCTGTTTCGACAGATACATGGCGATCTGGCGGGGCCGGGCGACGTTGCGGGCGCGCTTGGGGCCCATCATGTCAGCCAGGCGGATGTTGTAATGTTCCGCCACCTTGCGCTGGATGTCGTCGATGTTGATCTTGCGGTCATTGGTCCGCAGGATGTCGGCCAGGCATTCCTGCGCCACCTCCAGCGTGATCTCGCGGCGCAACAGGCTGGCATGCGCGAACAGGCGCTGCAGCGCGCCTTCCAGCACGCGGACGTTGGTGGTGATGCGATGCGCCAGGAATTCCAGTACGCCCGCGCCGATCTCCAGATCGGGCTGCTGGGCGCGGAACCCTTGGGTCTTGGACTGCAGGATGCCAAGGCGCAGCTCATAGGTGGTCGGGTGCAGGTCGACGATCAACCCGCAGGACAGGCGCGACTTGATGCGTTCCTCCAGGCCCTTGATCTCGGCCGGGGCGCGGTCGGCGGAAATCACGATCTGCTTGCCCTGATCGACCAGCGCGTTGAAGGTGTGAAAGAATTCCTCCTGGGTGCTGTCCTTGCCGGCGATGAACTGGACGTCATCGACCATCAGCATGTTCACGTTCCGGAACATGCTCTTGAAATCCATGATGGAACTCTCGCGCAGCGCCTGCACGAAGCGGTACATAAACTGCTCGGCCGACAGGTACAGCACCTGCGCCGACGGGTGGCGCGCCTGATAGTCATGCGCGATCGCGTGCATCAGGTGCGTCTTGCCCAGACCCACGCCGCCATAGAGGAACAGCGGGTTGAAGCCGACCGGTCCACCCTCGGCCACACGGCGCGCGGCGGCATGGGCCAGCTCGTTCGGCTTGCCGACAATGAAGTTGCCAAAGGTGAAGCGGTTGTCCAGCGGTGCGCCCAGATCGGCGCGCGGCGCGCGGGTGGTGGGTGCCTCGGGCGCCTGACCCGCCGGGGTGGCGGCCTGGGCCGCGGGGCGCGCGGCGGTGCCCACGTCAAAGCGCAGACGCTCGACCGGGGTGCCGTTGCGGGTCAGCACGGCCATGATGTCCTTGGCGAAATGACGCCCCACCCAGTCCGAGATGAATCGCGTCGGGCTGACGAATCGCGCCGCGCCATCATCGATGGCGGTCAGGCGAAGCGGCTTGATCCAGTGGTTGTAGTTGTTCGGCCCCACGCTCTGCTCCAGCTCGGCGCATGCCTGACCCCAGATCCTGTCCATCATCGTCCCGTTTCCCGTGCCTGTCCCCAATCCCCGCCGGGCAATCCGGCGGGACAGAAATCACGTCGCCAGGCAACCGTCACGACAACAGATCCCCGCACCCGCAAGCGGGCGTGCCGGGGGCATCCGCCCGCATTCGATCATGGACACAGGTTCCCGGACAGCCGGTGGCAGCCGGATGTCGTGAACCCGAGGGCAGAAGAGATGTTCTTCGCGGCCCGGCCGTTGTCCCGGAAAGATCAACAGATCTGTCCACAGGGTCGGCCCGTCCCCAAGCGACGTGAATCGCAAGGAGGAAACTAGCCCCAGCATGTGGATAGCTGCAACCGAACTATGCGCTTGACAGCAACTTGACCTGATCGAATCTGCGAGGCCTTTGACTCGATTAGCAATTTTGCGAATGCGTTGAATTTGCACGGTTTTTGAAAAGACACCAGCGAATCCAATGCAAAACGGGCGCAAGGCTTTCGCCTGCACCCGGTGCGGTCCTGCGGCGCCCCAAGGGGCCGTGACGGGGGTCGATCCGGCCCCAAGGGGCCTGTGGATCAGTTGGCCGACAGCGCCTTCACGCGGGCTGCCAGACGCGACACTTTGCGCGAGGCGGTGTTCTTGTGCACGACGCCCTTGGTCACGCCGCGCATCAGTTCGGGCTGGGCGGTCTTCAGCGCCAGGGCGGCGGCTTCGGCATTGCCCGAGGCGATGGCCTCTTCGACCTTGCGGATGAAGGTGCGGATGCGCGAACGGCGGGCCTTGTTCACGTCGGTGCGTGCTTCGATCTGGCGGGCGCGTTTCTTGGACTGGGGCGTGTTGGCCATGGGTCGGTATTCCTATCGGGTCGGTTGCATGTCTTAATTTCGAACGTGCAAAAGCCCCATGGCGCCGTCCCCGGTCAGGACGGACATGATTCTTGCCAAAGCGGGCCCACACGCATGTAAGTCGGGGCGTATAGCCCCGACCCGGGGAAAAGGAAACCCTTTTCAGCGGTCGCGGAACTGCGCCTCGCGCTTTTCCAGAAAGGCGGCCATGCCCTCCTTCTGGTCCTCGGTCGCGAATAGCGCGTGGAAGGCGCGACGTTCGAACAGCAGCCCCTCGCGCAGGGTCGTCTCATAGGCGCGGTTCACGGCCTCCTTGACGGTCTTGGTGGCGATCTGGGATTTTTCGGCGATCTTGCGGGCGGCGGCCATCGCCTCGGGGATCAGCTTGGGCGTGGGGACCACGCGGCTGACCAGGCCCGAGCGTTCAGCCTCGGCCGCGTCCATGAAGCGTCCGGTCAGGTTCATGTCCATCGCCTTGGACTTGCCGACGAATCGGGTCAGGCGCTGCGTGCCGCCGATGCCCGCGACGACGCCCAGGTTGATCTCGGGCTGGCCGAATTTCGCGTTCTCGGCGCAGATGATGAAATCGCAGACCATGGCCAGCTCGCAGCCGCCGCCCAGGGCATAGCCGCTGACGGCGGCGATGATCGGCTTGCGGACCCGGCTGATCGCCTCGATCTGGGCGCCGAACAGGTCCTCGTCATAGACGTCGACATAGGATTTCGTCGACATTTCCTTGATGTCGGCCCCGGCGGCAAAGGCCTTTTCGCTGCCGGTCAGAACGATGCAGCGGACCTTGTCGTTGCGGTCGGCATCCGACAGCGCGGCCGACAGCTCGTCCAGAAGCGTGGCGTTCAGCGCGTTCAGCGCCTCGGGGCGGTTCAGCCGGATCAGGGCGACCTCGTCCTCGATCTCCACGATGATGGTTTCGTAAGCCATAGGCTTGGACCTCGTTGGCAGATTGCGTGGCCCCCGTCCTAGCAGAGGGCCGCGCGGGCGTCCAATCGTTCACCTCTGACAGGCAGGACAGTAGAAGGTCGACCGCCCCGATTGCACGATCCGCGTGATTGTCCCCCCACAGCCATCCCGCAGGCAGGGCTGGCCCGCGCGGTCATAGGCCCGAAAGCTGTGCTGGAAATAGCCCAGCTCTCCGCTGGCCTGGCGGTGGTCGCGCAAGCTGGACCCCCCGGCGGCGATGGCATCGGTCAGCACGTCGCGGATATGGCCCACCAGCGCCGCGATGCGCGCAGGCCCGATGCGCCCCGCCGCCCGGCGCGGGTCGATCCCCGCCCGCCACAGCGATTCGCTGACATAGATGTTGCCCAGTCCCGCCACGATGCGCTGATCGAGCAGCGCCTGCTTAACCGGCACGCGCCGCCCGGCAAAGGCCGCGCCCAGATAGGCGGGGGTGAAGATGGCATCAAAGGGCTCCGGCCCCAGATGGTCCAGCAGCGGATGGGCCGCACCCTCGCGGATCAGGTCGACCATGCCGAAGCGGCGCGCGTCGTTGAAGGTGATGGTGGTCCCCGCCTCCGTGGTCAGCACCACGTGATCGTGGCGCGCATGGATGCCGGGGTCGCGGTGGAACCCGGCCAGGCCGGCACCCTCGACCAGCATGCGGCCCGACATGCCCAGATGCCACAGCACGGTGCCGCCCCGGTCCAGATCGGCCAGCAGGTATTTCGACCGCCGCCGCAGCGCGGTGACGCGCGCGCCGGTCAGCACCTGCACCAGATCGACGGGCAGGGGCCAGCGCAGGTCGGGGCGGTTCACCTGGGCGCGGTCGATGCGAGCACCCTCCAGATGGGGCAGCAGGCCGCGGCGGACGGTCTCGACTTCCGGCAGTTCTGGCAATCGGGTTCCTTTCGTCGCATTGTGCGCGCGGCGTGCCGGACCTATCTGGCAATGGACAGGACAAACGGCAAGCGTGATGACGGATAACAGGCAGACCCATTTCGGCTTTCAGACCGTGGACGAGGATCGCAAGGCCGGGATGGTCCACGAGGTCTTCTCCAGCGTCGCGTCCAAGTATGACGTCATGAACGACCTGATGAGCGTGGGCATCCACCGCGTCTGGAAGACCGCGATGATGGACTGGCTGGCGCCGCGCGCGGGTCAGCACCTGCTGGACGTGGCGGGGGGCACGGGCGACGTGGCGTTCCGGTTCCTGGACCGCGCGCCGGACGCGCGCGTCACCGTCTGCGACATGACCGAATCCATGCTGATCGAGGGGCGCAAGCGCGCCGATGCGGTGGACAAGGCCGACCGGCTGGCTTGGGTCACGGGCGACGCGATGGCGCTGCCCTTTTCTGACAACAGCTTTGACCGCTACACGATCAGCTTTGGCATCCGCAACGTGACGCGCATCCCCGATGCCCTGGCCGAGGCCTATCGCGTGCTGAAGCCCGGCGGCCGCCTGATGGTGCTGGAGTTCAGCCAGATCCCCGTGCCCGCCATGCAATGGGCCTATGACCGCTACAGCTTCAACGTGATCCCGGCGATGGGCCAGGCGGTGACGGGCGATCGCGACAGCTATCAGTATCTGGTCGAATCGATCCGCAAGTTTCCCGACCAGGACGCCTTTGCCGGGCTGATCCGCGATGCGGGCTTTGGCCGGGTCCAGTGGCGTAACCTGTCCATGGGCATCGCCGCCCTGCATTCCGGCTGGAAGCTGTAGGATCATGCGCGGCCCCCACAACATCTTGCGCCTGATCCGCACAGGCGCCACCTTCGAGCGCACCGGCGCGATGGAGGCCGTGCTGAACGCCGTCGACGCGCCCATGCGCATCCGGCTGGCGGCGCGGGTGCTGGGCTGGCCGTTCCGCTGGCTGGGCTACAAGGGCGATCCGACCCTGCCGCCGATCACGCGGGCGATCACCGCCTTGGGGCCCGCCTATATCAAGTTCGGCCAGATCCTGTCGACGCGCGCCGATGTGGTCGGTCCTGAAATGGCCATGCAGCTGCGCATGCTGCAGGACCGCCTGCCGCCCTTTCCGACCGCCATCGCCAAGAAGGCCATCGAGGATGAGCTGCGCGCCCCGGTCGATCAGCTGTTCAGCGAATTCTCCGAACCCGTCGCCGCCGCCTCGATCGCGCAGGTCCATCGGGCCCGGGTGCGCGAGACGGGCCGCGAGGTCGCGGTCAAGGTCGTCCGCCCCGGCATCGGCGCGGCCTTCAAGCGCGACATCGACGCCTTTCATTTCGGCGCCCGGCTGATCGAATTCCTGTCGCCCGGCACGCGCCGCCTGCGCCCCCGCGACGTGGTCAGCCATTTCGAGAAAACCGTGATGGGCGAACAGGACCTGCGCCTGGAGGCCGCCGCCGCATCCGAATTCGGCGAGAACACCGCCACCGATCCGGGGTTCCAGATCCCGATGCCCGTGTGGGAGCTGTCGTCGCGCCGCGTTCTGACCGCCGATTGGGCCGAGGGTCTGCCGATGGGCGACCGCGACGCGCTGATCGCGGCGGGTCACGACACGACCGAACTGGCGCGCCGGGTGATCCAGCTGTTCCTGTCGCATGCGCTGCGCGACGGGTTCTTTCACGCCGACATGCATCACGGCAACCTCAAGGTCGCGGCGAACGGCAATGTCATCGCCTATGATTTCGGAATCATGGGCGAGATCGACGAATATACCCGCCGCGTCTATGCCCAGATCCTGTACGGGTTCATCCAGCGCGATTACCGGCTGGTGGCCCGCGTGCATTTCGAGGCCGGTTACGTCCCCCGCGACCGCGATGAGGCCGCCTTCGCCCGCGCCCTGCGCGCCGTCGGAGAGCCGATCTTTGGCGCCGATGCCAGCCGCATCAGCATGGGCAACCTGCTGTCCTATCTGTTCGAGGTGACCGAGCGTTTCGGCATGCCGACCCGGACCGAGCTGATCTTGCTGCAGCGCACCATGGTCGTGGTCGAGGGCGTGGCCCGGTCGCTGGACCCGCAGCTGAACATCTGGGACGCGGCCAAGCCGGTCGTGTCGGATTACATCAAGGCCAGCGTCGGTCCCAAGGCCGCGATCAGCGACCTGGCCCATATCGCCCAGACCGTGGGCCGCTATGGCCCGCTGCTGCCGCGCATGATCGAGCAGGCCCTGTGGGAGCGCGCCCACCCCGAGGAGGCGCGGCTGACCCTGATCCAGGCGCGCCATCCGGTGCCATTGTGGCTGGTCGCGGTGCTGGCGCTGGCGGCAGGGGCGGGGATCGGCCTGTCGCTATAGGGCGCGGCGCTCAGAAACAGATGATCTCGGCCTCGGCCTCGGCGCGGCGCAGGGTGGCCACGGTCTCGGTCATCGTCGCCATGCCGCGGAACATCCCCGAGCGTTCGCCCGTGGTCTGGCGCATCCGCAGGATGGTTTCCGCACCGACATAATCGGCATAGGGCAGCACCTCGGCGATGCGGTCGATGGCGCAGGAACAGCGGTCCATCATCTCTCGGGTCTGGCCGTTGGTGGCCATGCAGGCGAAAGCGTATTCGACGCGCGCATTGGTCGGATAATCGTTCACTGCCTGCCCCAGGACGGGGCTGGCCAGCACCAGCCCGACCCCCAGGGCGGCCATGCGGATCATTGCAGCACCAGCCGGTTGCGATAGCCGGGGGCGGCGTCGGTTTCGGCGCGCAATTCGCGGATCGGCTGATCGGGCTGGGCCATCAGGAAGGTCAGCGTCAGCGACTGGAACCCGTTCATCCGCGCGGCATTGGCATCGGCCGCAAAGGGCTGAAATCGCGCCGTCACGCCGTCATCGGTGGCGGCGATCTCTCCGCCGCGGAACAGCGCCTCCTTCATGCGGTTGCGGATGTAATGCGGGCTGCCGCCGGTCAGCGCGGCCATGTCGCGGGTGGTCTGTTCCAGAAAAAACGTCAGCACCGGGTCGCCCGAGGAGATCGGGAACGGCCCGATCGTGCGGTCGATGGGACCGGCCTTCTGGGTCATCTGCAGGATCGGCTGCTGATCGTTGGGGTCGATGGCCTGCGACAGGGTCAGCGACCCGTCCTCGGTCGGGCGAAAGCCCTCGGCGGCGGGGCCTTCGACGGTCATGCGCCATTCCAGCGCCCGGTCGCCCAGATCCCAGGGGCCGCGTTCGGCAAAGACCGCATCCCCCGCCTCGGCGGCGGCGACGGACAGGGGCGCAAGCCCCAGCAACAGGGCAAGTGCGATGGCGCGGGTCTTCATGGTCGTCCTCCCAAACGTGGACTCATGATGGGCGGGGCAGGGGGCGCGCGCAAGCCCCGCAGGGCCGCGCATCCCCCCTTGGTCTTAGGCCAGCAGGCGGCCCAGGATCTCGGCCAGCTCGGGCGGGCGGACGGGTTTCTCCAGCAGGTGGATGCCCATGGCCGCACAGCGCCGCGCGATGGCCGGGTCGCGATGGGCGGTGATCATCACCGCGGGCACCGGTCGGTCGGCGGCCGCGCGCAACGCCTCGACCGCGGCAAAGCCCGTGTCGCCGTTCTCCAGGTGGTAATCGGCCAGGATGACGTCGGGGGGTTCCTCTCCCATTGTCGCCAAGGCCTCGGCCGTGCCGCCGGCGATGCGCGGGACCATCCCCAGACGGTCGGCCAGGATCATCTGATAGCCGCGCCGCATCTCGGGGTCGTTCTCGATCACCAAAGCCACGCGACCGCGCAGCACGGGCAGGGGGGCATCCGCCCCCCGCACGGGTTCCGGCAGCGCGCCGACCAGCGGCAGGCCGACGCGGAACACGGTGCCGCGCATCGGCTCTGAGGTCAGGCTGATCGGATGGCCCAGCTTGGCGCAGGCGCGGCGCACGATGGACAGACCCAACCCCATGCCGGGCGCCCCTCCGTCATGGGTCAGGCGCTGGAATTCGTCAAAGACGCGGTTGCGGTCCACCGCCGGGATACCCATCCCGGTGTCATGCACCGACAGCCAGCACAGCGCCCCCTTGCGCCGCGCGCCCACCGCGACCCCGCCCCGCTGCGTGTACTTGATCGCGTTCGAGACCAGGTTCTGCGCGATGCGGCGCAGAAAGATCGGGTCGCTGTCGACCACCGCGGTGGTCGGCATGAACCGCAGCCGCAGCCCCTTGGCCTGGGCCATCGGCGCGAATTCGGCGGCCAGGCGGCGGAACAGATCATCCAGCGGCACCGGCTGGCGGTTGAACTCGATCCGCTGGCTGTCCAGCCGCGAGATATCCAGGACCGCATGCATCAGCTGTTCCACCGATTCGAAGGCGCTGCCCAGCCTGTCGGTCAGCTCCGTCTGGTGCGGGTCCATCGCGGTGTCGGTCAGCGCCGACAGGAACAGCCGCGCCGCCGACAGCGGCTGCAGCAGATCGTGGCTGGCCGCGCGCAGGAACCGCGTTTTCGATCGGTTGGCCTCCTCGGCCAGGGCGCGGGCGACGGCCAGTTCGCGGTTCCTTTGGGACAGGTCGTCCATGGCGCGTTCCAGATCGCGGGTGCGGGCCAGGACCTCCTGTTCCAGCGCGACGGCGCCCTGGAACATCGACCAGGCAGAGCCACGCGACTCTTCCAGCCGGTCGATCCGGTCAATCAGGACGGCGTTGATGCGGGTCAGCTTTTCGATCTGCCGGGCGGGCGGGTCGTCGTCACGCAGCATCGGGCGGCTCCAGGAAGGCCAGGCCGACAAAGGTCTGGTTCACATGCATGCCGCTGTGCTGTTCGCCATAGGTGTTGAACCCCGCGACGCGGTGGTGGCGATACAGGTCCGACATGCGCCCGGTCAGCCCCGCACGCTCCAGCGCAAGGCGGCGCAGGATACAGTCAAAGGCCAGCACCATCAGCGGGCGCGCGGGCAGGGCGTCCAGCATGTCGGAAAAGCCCTGGATCAGATCCTCGGACCGGCCCAGGGTCAGCACCGTGCCGATGTCGATCGAGGACAGCAGCGACAGCCCCTCATCATCGGTGGCCGCGCTGATTGCGCGCACGTGATGACGGCCGCCCATGCGCAGCAGCAGGGGATGGCGCGCGAATTCCGTGGGCGTCAGGTCGTCGCGGCGCAGGCCGGTCAGGCGGGCGTATTCCTGGGCGGCGGGTTCGGCGTTCAGCTCCAGGATGCGGCGGCGTTCGGGAATGGCGGCTGTCACGACCGCGCGGGTGGGCGTGGGGCTGAAATGGGCAAAGGTGACCTCGTGGATGGTCAGGTCGGTCTGCACCAGCAGAAAGACCGCGACGCCCGACTGCACCACGCCCTGCGCCAGCAGCGAGGTCTGGCGGAAATCCAGCCCGTCCCCGGCCGATCCGCCCAGCACCGGCACCGAGGGCAGCGCCGCGTCCAGCGTGGCAACCAGCGCGTCCTCCTGTCCGGCCAGCCCGTCGGTCAGCAGCAGGCCGAACAGCTGGCGCGCGGGGTCGGGGGCGAAATCGCGCATCAGCCTGCGCAGCCGCGCCATCCAGTCCGACACCGGCAGCGCCGCCAGATCGGGCAGCACCAGCGCCGCCGCCCGGAAATGGCGCGCCGGAAAGCCGATGGCCACCACGCTGTCGCTGGCATAGCCCGCAGGCCCGATCTCACCGGCCGAGGAGCAGCCCGCGATCACGCAATCCTGCGGCAGATGCGGCCTCAGCCCCGCATGCAGCGCGCCCAAGGCGTCGCCGGTGGCCCCGAACAGCAGGACCAGCGCGGGATTGGTGCCGCGCAGGCCGTCCAGCAGGGTCGGGACCAGATCGGCCCCGCCGCGGTCGGCCTGCACAGCGACCGGCCCGGATGCGCCCTCCCTCGCAGCCGGGTCGGTGTTCATCAACCGGCCTCGAACAGCCGGATCGAATTGGCCAGCAACACCGCCTGGGTCCGCCTGCGGGCGTTGATCTTGGACATGATCGCGGTGATGTGGGTCTTGACCGTGGCCTCGGCGATGGACAGCTCGTAGCTGATCTCCTTGTTGGCCTTGCCCTTGCAGATCAGCCGCAGGATCTTCATCTGCTGCGGCGTCAGCGACGAGAACCGCCGCGCCAGTTCGGCCTTGGCATCGCCTTCTGCGTTGTCATCGCCCGAGCAATATCCCTCGGGGGTGACATGCTCTCCCTCCCACATGCGGCGCAGGCTGTCGACTAGCGCCTCGCGGGACAGGGACTTGCTGATATAACCCTGCGCCCCGGCCGCCATCGCGGTCGAGATCATCGCCCCCTCCAGATCGGCCGAGATCATCGTGATCGGCACGCCGGGCAATTGTCGACGCAGGGTCACGATACCCTCGGACCCGCGGGCGTCGGGCAGGTTCAGGTCCAGGATCACCGCATCGGGGGCGCCCTGCACGCGGATCTGCTCGACCGCGGCGGCCAGGCTGCGGGCGGTGCGCACGTTCTTGAGGCCAAAGCTGATCTTGAGCGTCAGGGCCAGGGCATCGCACATCAACGGGTGGTCATCGACGATCAGGATCTCCTTGACCTGATCTGCGGTGGGTCGCGGAGACGACACAGGACGCGCCTGCATGGCGGCTGCTGTCATGGCATTCCTCCCTGAATGTCCGGCGGCACGCTCCTCCTCCAAGGCGCGGCCAGAATTCAAGTGTAAAGAGGACTGCACATAAAGCAAGGCTGTTCCTGCGACGAAAGTCGGATGGGTCGATCAGCTTTTGTTAACGCCCGCCGCATCCGCCGCAAAGGTCTCGGCCCATTGGTTGCCGTTGGTGTCCTCGACCCGGACATGGATCGGCTGGCCGTTGGGATTGTAACGAAAGCGAAAGACCGGGTCCTCGCTGATCGAAATTCCGGCCTCCATCGTGAACAGCAGATCCTCGCCCTGGCGGACATCCAGGCGGTCGATGAAATGCGCGGGAATGCTCAGCAGCGTCAACTGGTCGCGCTGCAACCCTGAAAAGTTCGGGTGGCGGATCATCAGCGTGCCGATGGTCTGGCCCTCCTCGCTGGCGGTGCGCCAGCGCATCTGGCCCATCGTGGCGCGGACCGAGGCCATGTCCTTGCCCGCCGGGGCCGAACATCCCCCGGCCGCCTTGACGAACCGCCCGGCCATGACCTGCGCCCCGTCATCGCGGGTGCCGATGGCGCGGACGTCGGAATAGCTGTCGACGCGGACGCGGACCTCGAAATCCAGGGGCATCAGCGCATCGCCAAAGGTGTATTCGGCGGCGACGGGGGCGGGATTCTCGTCGATGACCAGAGTCAGGGCGCCGATGGCGGGCGCGTCGGGCGCCTGCGTCAGGCGGATGGGCACGATGGCCGCGTCATGGGCGCGGGTCGGGGCCTCCAGGTCCAGGACGGATGCGTCCAGCGGCGGGTCGGTGTCCAGGTCCAGCACCGCGCCGCGCAGATCCTCCCATGTGGGCGAGGGTCGCAGCGCGTTGTCCTGCGCCAGCGCGGGCCCGGCCAGCAGGGCCGCCGTCAGGGTCAGCCACAGTCTCATTGCCTCATCCTCCCTTGGACATCCTCCGATAGACGAAGTCGGTGGTGATGGCGGCCGCATCCTCCTCGGCCCGTGCCACCACCCCGGCATGCAGCGGAGATTTCGAACAGACCGGATCGGTCGCCCGCGCGTCGCCCGCCAGCGCCATGGCCTGACAGCGGCAGCCGCCGAAATCGACGGTCTTGCGGTCGCAGCCACGGCAGGGTTCTGGCATCCAGGCGGTCCCGCGAAACGCGTTGAAGCTGTCTGACAGGTGCCAGATCTCGGACAGGGACCGCTCCTGCACGTTCTCGAACCGCATCCAGTCGATGGTCTGGGCGGCGTGGCAGGGCAGGACGGTGCCGTCCGGGCCGACATTCAGCCCGGTCGAGCCCCAGCCCCCCATGCAGGCCTTGGGATAGATCGCGTGGTGATCGGCGGGGACATAGTCGATCACCATCCGCCCGCGCAGCCGGATGCGCCCGGCATTCACCACCTGGCGCGCGAATTCCGCCTGTTCGCGCGTGGGCATCAGCGCGCCGCGGTTGCGGTCGGCCCATCCGTGGAACTGGACGGTCGCGACTTCGATCCGCCGCGCGCCGAGGCGTTCGGCCAGGTCGATCATGTCGGGCAGGCGTTCCATGTTCTGGCGATGGACGACCGCGTTGATGGTCAGCGGAAAGCCGATTTCCGTGACCCAATCGCTGAAGGCCATCTTCTTGTCCCAGGACCCCGGATGGCCGCTGATGCGGTCGGCCATGTCGGGCCGGATGCCCTGCAGCGACAGCTGAACATGGTCCACGCCCGCGCGGTCCAGCTCGATCAGGCGGTCGCGGGTGATGCCGATGCCCGAGGTGATCAGGTTCACATACAGGCCCGCGTCGCGCGCATGGCCCACGATCTGCGCCAGATCCTTGCGCGCGCCGGGTTCCCCGCCCGAGATATGGACCTGCAGCACGCCCAGATCGGCGGCCTGCCGGAACACGCGGCCCCAGTCATCGGCGCTGATCTCCTTGGACGCGCGGACCAGATCGACCGGGTTGGAACAGTAAGGGCAGGCCAGCGGACAGCGATGCGTGACCTCGGCCAGCATCGCCATGGGCAGGCCGGGGGTGACGGGGTTGCCGTCCAGATCGCGGGGCTGGTGCTGCTGATCCTTCATGCGCTGTCCCTGACAAAGACCATGCGCCGTTCGATCAGCCCGGTCAGGAAATCGCGCACGTCGCCGCCGATCTGTTCGACCGGCGCATTGTAACGTGCGGCCAAGTCGCGCACGATTCGGTCCAGGCTGCGGGCGCCGTCCAGTTCGGACAGGATCGCTTCTCCGATCTGGTCCAGCTGCATCGCGCGTTCCGGGGCCTGCAGCACGCGGATGCCGCGCACGCGGTCGCCCTGCAGCCTCACGCCGCGCGGCAAATAGGGAATGTCGTCGGGTCCGATCAATGCTGTCATGCGCGCATCCCCTCTCCGGGCCGCCAGGCGCCGGGGGGTGTGCGCCCCTCGACATAGCCGTGCCACAGCGCGTCCAGCTGGGCCCACAGCACGTCGGTCTTGAAGGTCAGCGCGGCGGCCGCGGCGTCCTGCTTTTCCAGCGTGTCGGCATGGGTCAGGACATAGTCCAGGCCGAACTTGACGTCCTCGGGCGCCTCGGTCAGGCGTTTCTTGAAATAGGACAGGCTGCTGTCGTCGGCGAAATCGTAATGCTGCAGCAGACCCTCGATCCGCTGCGCATGGATGCGGGGCGCGAACAGTTCGGTCAGGCTGGCGGCGACCGCATCCAGCAGCGGCATGTCGCGCACGAAGCGGACATAGGCGTCCACCGCGAACCGCGTCGCGGGCATGATGCCCACGCCCGATGCGACATAGTCGGGGTCCAGCCCCACGGCCTGCGCCAGGGCCAGCCAGCGGCGGATGCCGCCGCCCTCGGTCGCGCCGCCGTCGTGATCCTCGATCCGCTTGCGCCAGGCGCGGCGCAGGTCGGGGTCCTCGACGCGGCTCATGAAGGCGGCGTCCTTCATCGGGATGCGCGACTGATACATCCAGCGGTTGATGACCCAGGCCCGCACCTCATCCGAGGTGCAGTCGCCGCCATGCAGGCGGGCGTGGAACGGGTGGCGGTCGTGATAGCGCGCGGCCCCGATGGCGCGCAGCCGCGCCTCGAAATCCTCGCGCGATTGGGGGGTCGCCTGGATGTCCTTCACAGCGTGATCTCCATTCCGTCGCGGGCGACCTGCCAACCCTGGGCAGTGGCCTGGGCCACCTGGGGGCTGGAGGGGTCGCAGAGCGGGTTCGAGTTGTTCATATGCACCAGGATGCGCTGGCCCAAGCTCACCCCGGCCAGCGCGGGGATCGTGTCGGTCACCGCCATGTGGCCCATGCGACGGCCGGTCTTGCGGCCCAGGCCCATGCGGATCATCTCGTCATCATCCCACAGGGTGCCGTCAAAGAACAGCGCATCGGCCCCCGCGATCCGGTCGCGCAACCAATCTGGCATGTCCGCGCAGCCGGGAATGTAGAAGGCGCGCCGGTCCGCGCTGCGCAGTTCCACCCCCACGGTGGTCTCTCCGACCAAGCCGGTCTCGACCACCGCGCTCTCCTGATACAGGGGCACCTTTCCCGGCACCGCGAACAGGGTCGCGGTCAGGCCGGGGGTCAGCGGGATCGTCTGGTCCAGCGCCACGACCCGGCGCGGCACGAAACCGGGGTTCACCGCCGCCATCATCGGATTCGCTGCCAGCGCGTCGTGGATGGCCTGCGTTGCGAACAGATCAAAGGGCTGGCTTTCGCGCAGGGTCAGCAGCCCCGCGACATGGTCGATATCGCCATTCGTCACCAGCACGGACCGCAGCGGCATGTCGCGCGGGCCGGTCGGATGCAGCGCGGGCGTCGCCGCCAGCTGCGCGCGGATATCGGGCGAGGCGTTCAGGATCGCCCAGTCCCGCCCATCGGCGCTGACCGCGACCGAGCTTTGCGTCAGCGACGGAATGCGCCCTGCGCGGGCCGCATCGCAATTGCCGCAGCCGCAGTTCCATTGCGGCAGGCCGCCGCCGGCTGCCGCCCCAAGGATGATGATCCGCATCGGGTTCCGCCTTATGATGAGGCCCCGACCGAACGAATCGGACGGGGCCGCAATTTTGCCTGACAGGTCAGGCTCAGAACAGGACGGGCTCGTCCTCGGCGGGTGCGTACATGTTGATTTCCATGCCGCAAGCAATCTCGATCAGAGTCGGTTTGGTCCAGGCCATGTTGTGCTCCTCCTACATGCCGATGATGCCGCTACAGAAGGCGACTGGATTCAAATCTAGTATGGGGGCAGGATGAATCAACACGACAAAGGTCGTAGCCATGTGACCATTTCGTGATCATGACGATGGAAAAGGGCCTCTGACCCGATGTTTCACGTGATTCTGGGCGTCTGTCTGGCCCTGTCGCCCGATCAGTGCGGCACGATCCTGCTGCCCCGGGGTGATTCGCCAACCCAGCAGGCGTGCCGCGCGGGCGCCGACCGGCTGGCGGCGGACTGGCTGGAGGACCGGCCCGATCTGGTGGGCGGCGCGATCGCGTGCCGCGCGAATGCCGATCTGCCCGCCGCCGCCCTGCAGGAGATCGCGCCCGGCATCCACGTCCATTTCGGCACCAGCCAGCAGATGGAGGAGACCCCCGACGGCCGCATTGCCAATCTGGGCGTGATCGTCGGCCGCGACGGCGTCGCGGTGATCGACGCGGGCGTCTCGCGGGCCGAGGGGCAGGCCCTGCATGTCGCCATCCGGCGGCTGACGGACCGGCCCGTCACGCATCTGATCCTGACCCACATGCACCCCGATCACGTGCTGGGCGCGCAGGTCATGGTCGAGGCGGGCGCCACCGTCACCGCCCATCACGCGCTGCCGCAGGCGCTGCAGATGCGGGCGGGCAGCTATCTGGATCTGATCGCGCGGCTGTATCCCGCCGCCGAATGGATCGGCACGCAGGTGGTGATGCCCGACAGCCTGGTTCAGGACCGCGCCATGATCGACTTGGGCGACCGGCGGCTGCAGCTGAGGGCCTGGCCCCCGGCGCATACCGACAGCGACCTGACGGTCCTGGACGAGGCGACCGGCACGCTGTTCACGGGCGATCTGCTGTTTCGCGACCTGACGCCGGTGGTGGACGGGTCGCTGCGCGGCTGGCTGGCCTGGATGGACAGCGACCCTGCCGCCGGGGCAGGATTGATCGTGCCGGGTCACGGCCCGGTCAGCGAATCATGGGCATCCGCCGCGGCCCCCCAGCAGACGTTTTTGAAAGCGCTTGCAGACCGCACACGACAGGCAATCGGTGACGGGCTGGCCCTGTCGTCCGCCGTTCTGGTCATTGCCAATGCCCTGCAGCCCTTGCAGAATTCATGGAATTCCTACCCCGAGACCGTGGCGCGCAACGCGACCGCCGCCTACAAGGAACTGGAGTGGGAATGAGAAGCGTTTGACAGATTCGCCAGAACTGGCAAATGTTCGCGTTAACAACCGGGCGACGAGGGCCCGGAGACGTTCAGGGAGGACGACTTGAAAACCGTATTCTATACGACCGCCGCCATCATCGCGCTGTCCGCGGGCATGGCGCAGGCGCAGCTGGTGATCGAACCGGGCAGCGACGACCGCATCAACTGGGCCAGCCTGGAGGAGTTCGCGGCCGCCCATCCCGATCTGGAGGGCCAGAGCTTTGACATGCTGGGGCCGTGGCTGGGCGGCGACCAGGAGCTGTTCCAGTCGGTCATCGCCTATTTCAACGAGGTCACCGGCGCGCGGGCGAACTATTCCGGATCGGACAGCTTCGAGCAGCAGATCGTCATCGACAGCGAGGCCGGATCGCCCCCCGACATGGCGATCTTTCCGCAGCCGGGTCTGGCCTCCGACCTGGCGGCGCGCGGGTTCCTGCGGCCCCTGGGCCAGGAGACCGCCGACTGGCTGGTCGAGAATTACGCCGCCGGCGAAAGCTGGGCCGCGCTTGGCACCTATGAGGGCCAGGACGGGACCGAAGAGCTGTTCGCCTTCCCGTACAAGGCGGACGTCAAGTCGCTGGTCTGGTACGTCCCCGAGAACCTCGAGGATGCAGGCTATGCTGTGCCTGAGACCTATGAGGACCTCAAGGCGCTGACCGAACAGATCGCCGCCGACGGCGAGACGCCCTGGTGCATCGGCCTGGGATCGGGTGGCGCGACCGGCTGGCCCGCGACCGACTGGGTCGAGGATCTGATGCTGCGCACCGCATCCCCCGAGGATTACGACGCCTGGACGACGAACGGCATGCCCTTCAACGACCCCAAGGTCGTGGCCGCGATCGAGGAATTCGGCTGGTTCGCCAAGAATCCCGATTTCGTCGCGGGCGGCGTGGGTTCGGTCAGCGCGACCGATTTCCGCGAAAGCCCCGCGGGCCTGTTCGCCAGCCCGCCCGCCTGCTACCTGCACCGCCAGGCCAGCTTCATCACCACCTTCTTCCCGGAAGGGACCGTGGTGGGCGAGGATGCCGACTTCTTCTACATGCCCGCCCCCGCTTCGGGTGATCTGGGCCAGCCCGTGCTGGGCGGCGGCACCATGTTCGCGGTGCTGTCCGACAACCCTGCCGCCATGGCCTTTGTCGAGTTCCTGAAGAACCCCGCCGCACACGAGATCTGGATGGCGCAGCAGGGTTTCGTGACCCCCTATACCGGCGCCAATGTCGAGGCCTATGACGACCCGACCGTGCGCCGCATGGGAGAGATCCTGCTGGATGCCACGGTGTTCCGCTTTGACGGGTCCGACCTGATGCCCGGTGCCATCGGCGCGGGTGCCTTCTGGACCGGGATGATCGATTTCGTCGGCGGCGCCTCGGCGCAGGACGTGGCCGATCGCATCCAGGCGACCTGGGCGTCGCTGAACTGACGACCGACCGGCGCGGCTGCCCCGGCTGCCGCGCCTATTCTTCAGGGGGAGGAGATCAGGGATGGAATTGCTGTGGTTGGCGGTCAGCACGATCGCGATCGGCGTGTTCGGCTGCGTGGCCTGGTTCTGGGGGTCGAACTGGCTGCTGGACCGGATCTTTCCGCCGCGGGGCGGCAAGGCGGGCGACAACATCCGCCGCGCGAACCAGATCCGGCCCTGGCTGTTTCTGGGCCCGGCGATCCTGTTTCTGGGAGCTTACCTGGTCTATCCGGTGCTGGACAGTTTCTGGCGGTCGCTGTTCAACGCGAACGGCACGCGATTCGTGGGTGCGGACAATTATGTCTGGCTGGTGAACGACGCCAAGTTCCGCGAATCGATGGTCAACAACATGATGTGGCTGCTGGTCGTCCCGGCCCTGTCCACGGTGTTCGGCCTGATCGCGGCGCAGCTGACCGACCGGCTGAAATGGGGCAATATCGGCAAGTCGCTGATCTTCATGCCCATGGCCATCAGCTTTGTCGGCGCGGGCGTCATCTGGAAATTCATCTATGAATACCGCGCATCAGGGGAAACGCAGATCGGCCTTCTGAACTGGATCGTGACCCAGCTGGGAGGAGAGCCGCAGATCTGGCTGACCCTGCCGATGTGGAACAACCTTCTGCTGATGATCGTGCTGGTCTGGATCCAGACCGGGTTCGCGATGGTCATCCTGTCCGCCGCCCTGCGCGGCATCCCCGAGGAGACGATCGAGGCCGCGATCCTGGACGGCGCATCGTCGCTGCAGGTGTTCTTCAAGATCAAGGTGCCGCAGATCATGGGCACCATCGCGGTGGTCTGGACCACCATCACCATCGTGGTGCTGAAGGTCTTCGACATCGTCTTTGTCATGACCAACGGCCAATGGGGCACGCAGGTGCTGGCGAACCTGATGTATGACTGGATGTTCCGCGGCACCCCCGATTACGGGCGTGGATCGGCCATCGCCATCGTGCTGATGATCCTGGTGACGCCGATCATGGTCTGGAACATCTACAACGCCCGCAAGGAGGTCCGCTGATGGAGGGGATGGCCGGACAGAAATCGTCGCTGGCATGGGCGGTCAACATTTCCGCCTTTCTGCTGGTGCTGCTGTGGACGATCCCGACCCTGGGGCTGTTCGTGTCGTCGTTCCGCGACCGCGACCAGATCTCGACCTCGGGGTGGTGGCAGTCGTTCTCGGGGTCCGAACAGACGGGCTTCGTACGCTCGGGCGTGGCGGGCGATCAGGTGCAGCAGGACGGGCTTTACGTGATCGAGGGCAGCGCGATTGAGGGCACGCAGGCGCTCAAGGCCTGGGGCACCGGCGCGCGCAACCCGGCGGAATATCAGCCGGGCGACACCGCCGATCTGGGGGACGGCATCAGCCTGACCGTGGCGGAAGACGGCGCCTATCGCCTGACCTCGGCCCAGCCCTTCGAGATCACGCGCGGAGAGCGGATCTTCACCACCACCGTCAGCCCGCCCAGCTTCACCACCGAAAACTATAACCGCGTGCTGACGGCGGGCGGGCTGGGGCGGGCCTTCATGAACACCATGACGGTGACCATCCCCGCGACCGTGATCCCGATCCTGATCGCGGCCTTCGCGGCCTATGCGCTGGCCTGGATGCAGTTTCCCGGCCGCGCGCTGCTGACCGCCTGCGTGGTGGGCCTGCTGGTCGTGCCGCTGCAGGTGGCGCTGATCCCGCTGCTGCGGCTGCATAACGAGTTGGGCATCGGCAAGGGCTATCTGGGCATCTGGCTGGCCCATACCGGGTTCGGCCTTCCCTTGGCGGTCTATCTGCTGCGGAACTACATGGTCGGCCTGCCGCGCGAGGTGATCGAGAGCGCGCGCGTCGACGGCGCGACCGAATTCCAGATCTTTCGCCGGATCATCCTGCCGCTGTGCTTCCCGGCGCTGGCCAGCTTTGCGATCTTCCAGTTCCTGTGGGTCTGGAACGACCTGCTGGTGGCCACCGTGTTTCTGGGCAATACGCGCGAACAGCTGGTCATGACCGGCCTGCTGCGCGAGCTGATGGGATCGCGCGGAGGTGAATGGGAGATCCTTGCAACCTCTGCCTTTATCTCGATAGCGGTGCCGCTGCTGGTGTTCTTTGCCATGCAGAAATACCTGGTCCGCGGATTGCTGGCCGGGTCCGTGAAAGGTGGATGATCTTGACTGAACAGACGACGGATTGGTGGAAGGGCGGGATCATCTATCAGATCTACCCGCGCAGTTTTCAGGACACGACCGGCAGCGGCACGGGCGATCTGGGCGGCATCGCCCAACGCCTGCCCTATGTCGCGTCCCTGGGCGTGGATGCGGTCTGGATCTCTCCGTTCTTCACCTCGCCGATGAAGGATTTCGGCTACGACGTCAGCGATTACACCGGCATCGACCCGATCTTTGGCACGATGGAGGATTTCGACTGGCTGGTGCAAAGCGCGCATGAGCTGGGGCTGAAGGTCATGATCGACCTGGTGATGTCGCATACCTCGGACCAGCATCCCTGGTTCAAGGAAAGCCGCGCCAGCCGCGACAACCCGAAATCGGACTGGTATGTCTGGTCGGACCCGCGGCCCGACGGCACGCCGCCCAACAACTGGCTGTCGATCTTTGGCGGCAGCGCCTGGCGGTGGGACGCGCGGCGCGAACAGTATTACCTGCACAACTTCCTGTCATCGCAGCCGGACCTGAACTTTCACAACCCCGCCGTCCAGGACGCCCTGATTGAGATGGCGCGGTTCTGGCTGGACAAGGGCGTGGACGGATTCCGCCTGGACACGATCAACTTCTATTTCCACGACGCCCAGCTGCGCGACAACCCGCCCCTGGCGCCCGAACTGCGCAAGGCCGACACGGCTCCCGCCGTGAACCCCTACAACCACCAGAGCCATCAGTTCAGCAAGTCCCAGCCTGAGAATCTGGCCTTTCTGGAGCGCTTCAACCAGGCGCTGGTCCCCTATGGCGCCGCCGTCGTCGGCGAGATCGGCGACAGCGAACGCGGGCTGGAGCTGTTGGAGGAATATACCGGCGTGCCGGGCCGGGTGCAGATGTCCTATGTCTTCGACTTCCTGTCGGGCGACGACCTGCCCGCCGCGCGCGTGGTCGAGGTGTTCGACAAGCTGCACGAGATCGCGCCCAATGCCTGGCCCTGCTGGGCCATGTCGAACCATGACGTGGTGCGCCATTCGACGCGCTGGAACCTGTCGGACCAGGCGGCCAAGGCCTATGCCACCGTGCTTTTGTGCCTGCGCGGGTCGGTGTGCCTCTATCAGGGAGAGGAGCTGGGCCTGCCCGAGGCCGAGCTGCGCTTTGAGGATCTGCGCGATCCTTACGGCATTGAATTCTGGCCGGAATTCAAGGGCCGCGACGGCTGCCGGACGCCGATGGTCTGGGACATGGGCGTGAATGGCGGGTTCTCGACCAGCCAGCCCTGGCTGCCCGTGCCGCATACGCATCTGCAGCGCACCGTCGTCAGCCAGGAGGCCGACGCCCAGTCCATGCTGCACCATTACCGATGGGCCGTTGGCCTGCGCCGCAAGCACAGCGCGCTGCGCTGTGGCAACATGACCGACATCAAGGCCGAGGGACCGGTGCTGTCCTTCCGCCGCCGTGACGACAAGCAGACCCTGCTGATCCGCGCGAACCTGTCCGATGACGAGACGGGCGGGCTGATGCCGTGGCAGGTCCAGATCATCGAAGGGTAGGGGGAGAACACCGCAATGGCCGAGTTGAAACTGAGGGACGTCGCCAAGGCCTATGGCGATGTCCAGGTGCTGCGCGACATCAACCTGGACATCCGCTCGGGCGAGTTCATCGTCTTCGTCGGCCCCTCGGGCTGCGGGAAATCGACGCTGTTGCGGATGATCGCGGGGCTGGAGCAGATCACCGCGGGCGAATTGCAGATTGCGGGCCAGGTGGTCAACGACATCCCGCCCAGCCAGCGCGGCATCGCGATGGTGTTCCAGTCCTATGCGCTGTACCCGCACATGACGGTGCGCGACAACATGGCCTTTGCGCTGAAGATCGCGGGCCAGAGCAAGGACCAGATCAAGGCCGCCACCGACCGCGCGGGCAGGATGCTGCAGCTGACGCCCTATCTGGACCGCCTGCCCAAGGCGCTGTCGGGCGGCCAGCGTCAGCGTGTGGCCATCGGGCGCGCCATCGTGCGCGACCCGCAGGTCTATCTGTTCGACGAACCGCTGTCGAACCTGGACGCCGCCCTGCGCGTCGCCACCAGGATCGAGATCGCGCAGCTCAAGGCGTCGATGCCCGACCGCACGATGATCTATGTCACCCATGACCAGACCGAGGCGATGACCCTGGCCGACCGCATCGTGGTGCTGGCGGGCGGCGGCATCGCCCAGGTCGGCGCCCCGCTGGAGCTGTATCAGCGGCCCGTGAACGAATTCGTGGCGCAGTTCATCGGCAGCCCGGCGATGAACCTGCTGCCCGGCCGCATCAAGTCGGTCGGTGCCACGACCGTCGTGGCGCTGGACGGCGGTCTGGAGGCCGAGGTGGCCATCCCGACCCGTGCCGGCGACGAAGGCATGGCCGTCAATCTGGGCGTCCGCCCCGAGGACATGCGCGAGACCGAGGGCACCCCGGTCTTCGAAGACGTGGTCGACCTGACCGAGGCCCTGGGCGAGGTCACGCTGCTGTATTTCGGGACCGGGGCCGAGACCGCACCCATCACCGCCAAGCTGCCGGGCATCCACCCCGACCTCAAGGGGCGGCGCGTGCGCCTGACCGCCGACCCGCAGGCGCTGCACCTGTTCCACAAGGGACAGTCGCTGCTGTATCGCGACGGGGCCGACAGCCTGCCGCCCTATCAGCCGCGCATGACCGCGCCTTCGGGCAGCATGGGCGGCACGCCCGCGGCCCCCGGTCACGGCTATGACCGCATCGAGGAAGGCCTAATCAAGCCGCAGGGCCCCGTGCGGTGAACCCGGTCCGCTAGGCCTGCCCGCGGGGTGCGACCAAAGTCGCAGATCGCACCCCGCAAACCGTGCTATAGTCACCGCATCGGGGGGAGGAAGACCACGATGCACCGCAATCACGCCGACCGTGTGGCCGCGCAATCGCAATCGCGCAGCGCCACCTCTGCGCTGGCCGCGTCCTGGCGGCGGTCCATGCTGAAGCACGGGCTGGACCCCGCCGACCACCGCCGCCCCGACCGCCTGTCCGACCGCGAGCTGGCCGACCGTCATCAGGCGATGCAGGGCTTTCTGACCGTCGCCGGGCCGCAGCTGGATCAGCTGTACAACCTGGTCGGCCTGTCGGGCTGCAACGTGCTGCTGACCGATGCGCATGGCATCGTGCTGGACCAGCGGGTGTCGGACGGCGACGCCCAGCAGTTTCGCGACTGGGGCCTGTGGCAGGGCGCCGACTGGTCCGAGGCCGCGCAGGGCACCAACGGCATCGGCACCTGCCTGGCCGAGGGGCGCGCCCTGACCATCCACCGCGACGAACATTTCCACACCCGCAACACCGCCATGTCCTGCATGGACGCGCCGATCTGGGGCCCGGACGGGCGGCTGCTGGCGGCGCTGGATGTCAGCTCGGCGCGCGCCGACCAGACCGAACGCTATAACCGGCTGATCTCGGCGCAGGTGGCCTCGACCGCGCGCGCGATCGAGGCGGTGTTCTTCCGCTCCAGCTTTCCGGGGGCGCGGATCGTGGTGGCCTCGGACGACCCGTCGGAACAGGCCATGCTGCTGGCGGTGGATCGCGACGATCTGGCCATCGGCGCCACCCGCGCCGCCCGCCGCGCCCTGGGGCTGGAGCGCGAGGGCGCGATCCGCCCCCGCCCCGCCGCCGACCTGCTGGGCCGCCAGGACGACCTGCACGGTTTCGACCGGGGCGAACGCGCCGCCGTCATTCGCGCCCTGGCGCGTGCCGAGGGCAATGTGACGCAGGCCGCCCGCGCCCTGGGGATCGGCCGCGCGACGCTGTACCGGCGCATGGCGCGGTTGGGGATCGGCGACGAACCGGCACGACTGTCTCACGATTGAGACATCTTCTGCGCTGCGGCGTGGATGGGCTGTTGCCCCGAATCGGCCCTTGCGGGACCGTGATGCCATACCCGGACCGGGAGATCCGGGGTCTGACATCCTGAGGAGGAGGAACCGATGCCGAACGACCAGACGCATGAATTCAAGGGCGTGGGCGTGATGCCCTTTGCCCGCCGCTATGACAACTTCATCGGCGGGGAATGGGTCGCGCCCAAGTCGGGCCGCTATTTCACCAACACCACCCCCATCACCGGCGCCGAGATCGGCGAGATCGCCCGGTCGAACGCCGATGACATCGAGGCCGCGCTGGACGCCGCCCACAAGGCCAAGGGGGCCTGGGGCCGCACCTCGACCACCGACCGTTCGAACGCGCTGCTGAAGATCGCGGACCGGATGGAGGCCAACCTGGATCTGCTGGCCACGGCCGAGACCTGGGACAATGGCAAGCCCATCCGCGAGACGATGGCCGCCGACCTGCCGCTGGCCATCGACCATTTCCGTTACTTCGCGGGCGTCCTGCGCGCGCAGGAGGGCGGCATCAGCCAGATCGACGACGACACCATCGCCTATCACTTCCACGAGCCTCTGGGCGTCGTGGGCCAGATCATCCCGTGGAACTTTCCGCTGCTGATGGCCTGCTGGAAGCTGGCCCCCGCGCTGGCCGCCGGCAATTGCGTGGTGCTGAAACCGGCCGAGCAGACCCCCGCCACGATCATGGTCTGGGCCGAGCTGATCGCCGACATCCTGCCGCCGGGCGTGCTGAACATCGTCAACGGCTTCGGTCTGGAAGCCGGCAAGCCGCTGGCCAGCAATCCGCGCATCTCCAAGATCGCGTTTACCGGCGAGACCACCACCGGCCGCCTGATCATGCAGTATGCGTCCGAGAACCTGATCCCGGTCACGCTGGAGCTGGGCGGCAAGTCGCCTAACATCTTCATGGAGGATGTCTGCCGCGAGGATGACGATTTCTTCGACAAGGCAATCGAGGGCTTTGTGATGTTCGCGCTGAACCAGGGCGAGGTCTGCACCTGTCCGTCGCGCGCCCTGATCCATGAGCGGATCTATGACCAGTTCATGGAGCGCGCGTTGAAGCGCGTCGAGGCCATCGTGCAGGGCGACCCGCGCGACAGCGCCACGATGATCGGCGCGCAGGCCAGCAGCGAGCAAAAGGAGAAGATCCTCAGCTATTTCGACATCGGCCGCAAGGAAGGCGCCGAGGTGCTGATCGGCGGCGAGGCCGCGGATCACGGCGGAGAGCTGTCGGGCGGCTTTTACATCAAGCCTACGGTCTTCAAGGGCCACAACAAGATGCGCGTCTTCCAGGAGGAGATCTTTGGCCCGGTCGTGTCCGTGACCACCTTCAAGGACCATGACGAGGCGCTGTCGATCGCCAATGACACGCTGTACGGTCTGGGCGCGGGGCTGTGGTCGCGCGATGCGAACACCTGCTATCGCTTTGGCCGCGCGATCCAGGCGGGCCGGGTCTGGACCAACTGCTATCACGCATATCCGGCCCATGCGGCCTTCGGCGGCTACAAGCAGTCTGGCATCGGCCGCGAAAACCACCGCATGATGCTGGACCATTACCAGCAGACCAAGAACATGCTGGTCAGCTACAGCCCCAAGAAGCTGGGCTTTTTCTGACGCCATCGCGGACGGCCCGTCGGGCCGTCCGCAACCCCGACCGATCCCCTGGCGTTGGGGCACAAGGCCAGCAACGGACGCGCCCATGCCCAAGGACAGCATCACCGACCCCGAGGACGCCGCCCTGTCGGCGGGCCTGACCTATGTGAACGACGACATGCCGGGCATCACCCGGCGGCGCGCGGGCAAGGGGTTCTCCTACAAGGACGCGGAGGGGCGCACCATCACCGACCGCGCCGAACGCAAGCGGCTGGCCGCGCTGGCGGTGCCGCCCGCCTATACCGATGTCTGGATCTGCCCCGATCCGCGTGGCCATATCCTGGCGACCGGGCGGGACGCCAAGGGGCGCAAGCAATATCGCTATCACCCCGATTTCCGCGCCCTGCGCGACAGCAGCAAATATGACCGCATGCTGGATTTCGCGCGCGGCCTGCCCGATCTGCGCGCCCGCATCGCACAGGACATGGCGCGGCGCGGCCTGCCCGCCGAAAAGGTTCTGGCGACCATCGTGTTCCTGCTGGAAAACACCATGATCCGGGTCGGCAACACCCGCTATGCGCGCGAGAACAAGTCCCATGGCCTGACCACGCTGCGCATGCGCCATGTCGCGCTGGAGGGAAACCAGGTGCGGTTCCGCTTCAAGGGCAAGTCGGGCAAGGAATGGGACTTGGGCCTGCGCGACCGCCGGGTGGCGCGCATCATCCGCGCCATCCAGGAGATTCCCGGCCAGCACCTGTTCCAATATGTCGATGAGGAGGGCGCGCGCCGTCAGGTCACCTCGACCGAGGTGAACGACTATCTGCGCGCGGTCACGGGCCGCCAGATCACCGCCAAGGATTTCCGCACCTGGACGGGCACCGTCCTGGCCGCCCTGGCCCTGTCCGAATATGAGAAGGCCGACAGCGAGGCCGCCGCCAAGCGCAACGTCCGCGACGCGATCGAGGCCGTGGCCGCGCGGCTTGGCAACACGCCGACCATCTGCCGGCAGTGCTATGTCCATCCCCAGATCATCGACGCCTATCTGGCCGATGACCTAAAGCTGGATCTGCGCGGCAGGATCGACGACACCCTGACCACCGCCGCCCTGCGCCCCGAGGAGGAGCAGGTCCTGCGGTTTCTCAAGAAAAGGCTGAAGACATGAGCACCGTCACCGCCACCCCCGCCGCCCTGCAGCTGATCGAGGAGATCGTGGCCGATCACGGCCCGGTCCTGTTCCACCAATCGGGGGGCTGCTGCGACGGGTCCTCGCCCATGTGCTATCCGCAGGGCGATTTCCGCGTCGGAGAGCGGGATGTGAAACTGGGAGAGATCGGCGGCGCGCCCTTCTACATCTCGGCCAGCCAGGCCGAGGCTTGGGCGCATACCGACCTGATCATCGACGTGGTCGCCGGGCGCGGCGGCATGTTCAGCCTGGATAACGGCCGCGAGAAACGCTTCCTGACCCGGTCCGAGATCTGCAGCATCTGACGCGTCGGCGTTGTGACCCCGGCGGCGATCCGCTAAAAGGGCGCGACACCCGCGAAAGGCTGACACCATGACCCACAGCGTCTTCATCGATGGCGAGGCCGGCACGACCGGCCTGCAGATCCGCGACCGCCTGCTGGGACGCGACGACATCCGCCTGGTTCAGCTGGACCCCGCCCACCGCAAGGACCCCGCCGCGCGGGCCGCCTGTTTCGCGCAGGCCGATGTCGCCATCCTGTGCCTGCCCGACGATGCCGCGCGCGAGGCCGTGGCCCTGACCGCCGACATGGACGTGCGGCTGATCGATGCCTCGACCGCCTATCGGATCGACCCGGCCTGGGTCTTCGGCTTTCCCGAACTGGCCCCCGAAATGCGCGAGATGATCGCCGCCGCGCGCCATGTCAGCAACCCAGGCTGCTATTCCACCGGAGCCATCGCCATCGTGGCGCCCCTGGTCGCCGCCGGCCTGATCCAGGAATCCGAGGCGCTGTCGATCAACGCCGTCAGCGGCTATACCGGCGGCGGCAAGGCGCTGATCGCGGAATATGACGCGGGCACGGCGCCCGCGCATTTCGTCTATGGCCTGAACCAGCGCCACAAGCACATCCCCGAAATCATGACCCATGGCGGTCTGCTGCTGCAGCCGGTCTTTGCGCCCGCGGTCGGCAATTTCGCCCAAGGGATGGCGGTGCAGCTGCCGCTGCATCTGGACGACGACCGCCATGTCGCCGCCCTGCACCAGGCGCTGGCGGATCACTATGCCGCCGAACCCTTCGTCCAGGTGGTGCCCGCCGATCAGATCGGCGCGCGGATCGACCCGACGGCGATGAACGGCACCAACGTCCTGCGCATCAGCGTGCATGGCGATGACGAGGCGGGCTGCGCCACCATCGTCGCGGTGCTGGACAACCTGGGCAAGGGCGCGTCGGGGGCGGCGGTGCAGAACCTGAACATCATGCTGGGCCTGCCCGAAGATGCGGGCCTCTAGGCCGCGCGATCATTAAGGACGACCGCCGATAGGCTTTGACGCGTTCCCGGCACAAAGGTTAATGATGTGTTAACCGGTGGAAGCGGGCTGTTTCCGTGTGGGCCGGTCCCGGGGATATCACGATGGCAGACATTTACGCATTTCGCGGGTTCGATCAGACCAGGTTCGATCTCAGCGTCCTTTATTACGATGCCCTGGGGGCGGAGTTCTACGACGACAGCTATTCCGAAAATCGTGGCCGATTGATCCAGGATCTGCTGGTGGTGGCCTATGAGGCGGGCAACGGCATCTATGGTGTGGGCTTCGGCGGGTCCGGCTTTCGCAGCGACGGCGTGCGCGTCACCGGCGGGACGGTCACCGTCATCACCGAGGTGCGGCTGGTCGGCAGCTCCTATGAACAGCTGTGGGAATTCGACCGGATCAACCTGTCCCTGGCGGATATCGACGCGGCCACCCAGACCCTGTCGCGCGCCGATGACCTGCGCCTGATCGAACGCGCGCTGTCCGGCAACGATGTGTTCCGGCTCAGCTTCGAGGCGGATCGCGCCTTCGGAATGGCGGGCAATGACACGCTCTATGGCAATGGCGGCGACGACACCCTGGGCGGGGGCACGGGCGATGACATGCTGTTCGGCGGCGCGGGCCAGGATCGGCTGCTGATGGATGCGGGCAATGATCTGCTGGATGGGGGTGCCGGGACCGACTGGGTGGTGATCCAGGGCGCGCAAGGCGTTCGCATCGACCTGGGCGTGACGGGGCGCCAGGACACCCGCATGGGCCTGGACATCATCCGCGGGGTCGAGAACATCGAGGGCGGCGCGGGTCAGGATACGCTGCTGGGCAATGCGCAAAACAACCTGCTGCGCGGCGGCGCGGGCCATGACCGACTGGAGGGGCGCGCGGGCGCCGACCTGCTGGAAGGCGGAATGGGCAATGACTGGATGCATGGCGGCATGGGCGCGGACCGGCTGATGGGCGGTCTGGGCAATGACACGCTGATCGGCGGGCAGGGCGTCGACACGCTGACCGGGGGCGCGGGGGCCGATCTGTTCGTGTTCCGCAGCATCGGCGACAGTCCACTCGGCGCGGCGGATCTGATCACCGATTTTCGCCGGGGCACCGACCGGATCGACCTGTCGGCCATCGACGCGGATTGGCGCACGCCCGGCAACCAGGCGTTCGAGATCACCGACCGCCTGAACGCAGGAGAGGGCGCGCAGCTGGTCGTTCAGCGCCTGCCGCAGACCAGCACCACCCGCATCCTGCTGGACACGAATGGCGACGGTCAGGCGGATGGGGTGATCCGCCTGACCGGTCAGCTGAACCTGTCGGAGGCCGATTTCATCCTCTGACCAGCGCCGCGGGTCAGAGGGCGCGCATCAGTCGGCCAGTGCCGCCTGATAGCGTTCGGACACCACGTCCCAATCCACCACGTCCCACCAGCTTTCCAGATAGTCGGCGCGGCGGTTGTTATAGTTCAGGTAATAGGCGTGCTCCCACACGTCATTGCCCAACAGCGGCGTGCCCGGCTGTTCGGCCACGTCCATCAGCGGGTTGTCCTGGTTCGGCGTCGCGGTGATCTGCAGCTGGTTCTGATCATTGACGATCAGCCAGACCCAGCCCGACCCGAACTGCCCGGTGCCGGCCTCCTGAAAGGCCGTGCGGAACGCCTCCTGCGACCCAAAGACGGTGTCGATGGCCTCGGTCAGTTCAGGCGACATCTCTCCGGTCTCGTCGGTGGGGGCCATGCTCTCCCAGAAGAAGGTATGGTTCCAATGACCGCCCGCATTGTTGCGGATCGCGGTGGTGAAGGTGCCGGCCTGCGCGACCAGATCCTCCAGCGCGGTGCCCTCGGGGGCGTCGCCCGCCTCGATGGAGTTGTTCAGGTTGTCGACATAGGACTGATGGTGGCGGCCGTGATGCAGCTCCATCGTCTCGGCATCGATCACCGGCTCCAGCGCGTCGGCGGCATAGGGCAGATCGGGCAGGGTAAAGGCACCCTCCGCGTCCTGCGCCATGGCGCTGATGGGCAGGGACGCAAGCAGCGTGGCGATTGCTATCTTCTGGAACATGTGATCCTCCTGGTCGTCACTGCCAAGCCAACAGCAACCGCAGGACGAAGTTCCGACACGCCTGCGCGAGGGGGCGCAAAGTCGCCGAAAA
This sequence comes from Paracoccus sp. SCN 68-21, assembly GCF_001724535.1. NCBI lineage: Bacteria > Pseudomonadati > Pseudomonadota > Alphaproteobacteria > Rhodobacterales > Paracoccaceae > Paracoccus > Paracoccus sp. SCN 68-21. The sequence goes on from NZ_MEES01000013.1 coordinate 53,639, forward strand.
AGGGCCGGTTCCGGAAATCTGGTGGAGCCGAGGGAAAGCTAAACCAAAGTGGATGAAAACAATAAGTAGCTGTTGTTAGATATTTTTTGAGCAATACGCTATCAGCATGGTGCTATCGGCATGGCGAGGGAAGGACAGCCTAATGGCAGGCAAGAGTAGCAAGGGCGCAACTCGCCTTCTCCTCCTCAGTCGCAACGTGTGGTGGTTCCGCCAGCAGGTCCCGGCAGCAGTCCGCAAGGTGATCGCAGGGCCACAGTTTATCATGGTCAACCTGCACACCGCTGACGTCATCGAAGCCAAGAAGGGCCGCGACGAACTGGAAGCACAAACAGCCATGCAGTTTCGCCAGATCAAGACGGGCCGCAGGGCCACCCTAGAGTTACCCGGATGGAATCCCGCAGGACCAGCTAAGCCTACCACTCTAGGGCCAGCCCAGCGGGGCGCTTTGTGGCGTGACGCGATCACCAACGCCAGAGATGCCGATGACCCTGACGCGCTGGACTTAGCCAGAGAGCTTGCCGCAGATGGTCGCCTCTGTGGCCTCGGGGATGTCGCATGTGAACATGACCCGTTAGAGGTTCACCGGAAGGGTCCTCGTGCAGCGGTTCATGGATGATGCCGCAGGGGTCCGTTCGATCAACACCAAACGTCTGCGGGTGCTTGGGATCTCCGACGACATGCACCCCCGCATCCACGCCCAGATGCAGAAGCATGTGGACCAGACGGAGATAGTGTCCCACCGACTGGTGTAAGAGCGCCGACCTCCGGAAAGGTCCGAGTCTGATCAGGTGGCCACGGCGGGCAGCCTGACATCGGGATTGTCGG
>NZ_MEES01000014.1:0-89858 GCF_001724535.1 Paracoccus sp. SCN 68-21
TCCGACATCAGGTCTCGTGCCAAGCTGGTCTCCATTGCAGATACCAGCTTGAATCACGCCCACGCTGCGGTGTGAATCCCTTTTGTCAACAGAGCCTAGGACTTTTTGTCGCGGATTACCGGTTTATTTACGACTGGACGCTAGGCTGGTCTCGAATCGAGGTGGGCATGAACAGTTTGGTCAATCGCGCGATAGAGGAATTTCTACGTTCGACCTACGGAGAGGCGATGGTCCAGGCCATCACCGACGAGGCGGCGGTGTCGGTCGGACGCCTCGCGCCCGCGGGCGCGGGCTTTGCCACGGCCGGGCTGGACCGTGCGGCCTTCCGTCTGGCCAAGCCGCGCGCCGAGATGTTCGAGGATATGGGCGGATGGATGACGCGGATCGAGCCGATTCGCCGATTGCTCCGGTTCTCCGGGCGCGATTTCAGGGACTTCCTGCTCCGCCTGGATGAGTTGCCGGGCCGCGCCCATCTGGTCCTGCCGGACCTGATCGTCCCTCGTTTGCAGGTCGAGGCGACGGATCAGTCGGTCTGCCTGTCCATGCTGGAGCCGGACGAGGCGTGGCAGCATCTGCTGGTCGGCCTGATCCGGGGCATGGCCGACGATTACGGCGCCCTATGCCTGATCGCCGCGGACGGCTCCGCGATCCGCATCGACATCTGGGATGAGCAATTCGCCGAAGGTCGGATGTTCTGCCTGCAGAGTGATCTGCTATCCGATCAGGTTCTGTCTTGAGCGGCCCGGTTCTTGGCGCCTCTGCGCTGGCGCAACTCTTGCCGATGCATCTGTGGCTGGCCCGGGAAGGCGCGGTGCTGTCCATCGGCCCCACACTGGCCAAGCTGCTGCCCGACATGTCAGAGGGCCTGTCCGCGCGGCTGATGCCCGCACGGGAACAGCCGGGCAGCTGCGTTCTGTCGGCGATCGGCAGCGCGGTCGATCAGCGCACACGCCTGTTCCTGCGGCTGACGGATGCGCCGGACCTGGTTCTGCGTGGCCACGGCGTTCGGGCCGAGGATGGGTCGATGCTGCTGAACCTGGGGTTTGGCATTGGCCTGCACAAGGCGATCCAGTCCGCAGGCCTGACCGATGACGACTTTGCGCCGTCCGAGCTGGCGATGGAGCTGCTGTTCCTCCACGAGGCCAATCGCGGCGTCCTGACCGAGCTGTCGCGCTTCAACGACCAGCTTGCGCAATCGCGGGAGGTTGCCTTACTCCAGGCCCAGACCGATCCGCTGACCGGGCTGCACAATCGCCGCGGCCTGGAGATCGCCCTGTCCCTGTCATTGCGTTCGGTGGATCTGCCCGACGATGCGCCCCAGCCCTTTGCCTTGGTCCATCTGGATCTGGACCATTTCAAGCAGGTCAATGATCAGCTGGGCCATCAGGCGGGGGACGACCTGCTGCGTTCGGTCGGTGGGGTTCTGCGGTCGCATGTCCGCAAGGCCGACACCGCCGCCAGGATCGGAGGTGACGAGTTCGTGCTGATCCTGCGCGGCATGACGTCGCGCCCCGCCCTGCAGACCCTGTCCGAGCGTATCATCGCCGCGATCAACGCGCTGTCCCCGCCGGAGCTGGTGGGACTGTCCGTTTCGGCCAGCATGGGCGTGGTCATCTGGACACCTGGCGGGTCTGCGCGGGCCGATGATGTCCTGGCGCAGGCGGACCGGGCGCTTTACATGTCGAAGGGCTCGGGGCGCGGGCGTGTCACTCTCCTGTAAGGGGTGCGGTCGATGGCCGTGATCGGATCAACCGGCGATCATGGCGCGCAGCAGCGCCTCCTTTTGCGGAAAGACGGTGGCGGCATCGTGGTCCGACAGAATGCCCTGCCGGGCGGCCTGCCGCAGCGCCTGCGCCTGATCGGGGTTGTCCAGCACCCATGACAGGGCCTCGGCGACCTCTTCGGCATCGTCCATCTCCACGATCAGGCCGTTCTCCATATCCTCGACCAGCTCCCGCACCGGCGCGGTGTTGGACCCCACCACCAGACAGCCCATCGCAAGCGCCTCGGACAGGGACCAGGAGGTCACGAAGGGTTCGGTGAAATAGACATGCGCTGTCGAGGCCTGCAGCGTGCGGACATATTCCTCGCGCGGGCGCATGGCGTTCACGTGAATGCGGCGGTGATCAAGATCCAGCGTATCCATCATCCGCATCCACCAGCTGTCGCCGCGCGGCAATCGGGCGCCATATGAGACACTGTCATTGGCCAGGATCACGGTATCGAAATCCTGCCGCTGCTGCTGCAGGACCTGAATGGCGCGGAGGAATTGGGGAAAGCCGCGCAACGGTTCCATCCCGCGCGTCGCATAGGTGATGACAGGCCGGTCGGCGGGCAGCCGAAGCCAGTCGAAATCGATCCCGGCCCCCGCATCTGGCCGATGCAGCGCGCAGTCCACGCCGTCGGAATTCACCGTGATCTGGCGCCGCAGCGCGGGCGGAAAGCGGCTGGCCTGGAACCGGGTCGGGCACCAGTTGGCATCCGCCAGATCGAATTCGCCGGTGATCGGCAGGTTCCGCATCCGGTCCGCGATCAGCGTCTGGACATCCACCGGCTTTTCGGCCCGGCCCTTGTCCCAGTTCCGGTCGGTGTAATACCACTCGTGATAGGCGATATAGCGGCAATCGGGCCAGACCAGCTTGACCCCCAGGCCCACGCCCCAACCCGCATGGGCCATCACGATATCGGGCATGTAGCCCTCGGTGTGGCGCATCTGGAACATCATCTCTGTCGCGCCACGGCAGTTCTGAGCCGCGTGATCAAGGATATGACGAAAATCGCCATCGGGAATCGTCGTGTCGCGCAGACGGAAACGGCGTGTGCGGATCCCCTCGGACGTCGTGGCGGTATCGACCCCGCCATGCAGGAAGGTGACGTCCCAGCCCTGTGCCGCCAGCCATGCTCCCAGAAACTGGAACTGCCCCGCGCCGGACAGGTGGATGAACAGGATGCGCGGCGCGCTGGCCGGGATGCGTGCCGTCATTGGGCGATCCTGTCGCCGGACTTGGTGATCAGCTGCCAGCCCATCGCGCCGACAGGCCACAGCGCAGGGTGATCGGTCTGATTGACGATGTTCAACAGCCGGGCACGGGCGGCGGCCAGGTCCAGCCGCGCCTTTGCGGCGACATAAAGCGCCTGGCCCGCGCCATCATCCAACAGGTACAGCACCGGGAAACTGGCCTGCAGCAGGTCCTCCACCTCCGGCAAGGGGGTGGCGCATCGCACCATCATGACCCCGCCATCCCCCGAAAGGCGGCGCGCCGCATGGCGCATGGCCGTCCGGGCATCGGGCCCTTGCAGCCAGGCGGCGTCGCCGCGCAGGACGATTGCGTCGAAGCGCGGCCCGGCCGCCCCCTCGGCCGGTATCGGGTCGGCCAACCGGGCCGTGGCATGGGCGCGCCCCAGGTCCAGCGCCGCCACGGCGCCAAGCGGCCAGCCCCCGGTCTCGTGGTGCACCGTCAGTCCGGGCACCAGCGCCAGTGCCGCGACCGCCACGCCGAATTGCTCGGGCGCCAGGATCAGCACGTGGCGCATCGCCGACGTGGCGAACATCACCGCCAGAATCTGTCGGTCGGCAGCCTTGATCGGCAGTGACGGGTCCAGGCTGTCCAGCACGCACAGGGCCTGCCCGTCATCGCCATGGACCGCGACCCGGCGGTCGTCCAGCGCGCGAAGCGGACCGGCCCCGCCGTCCGTCGGATGCAGGCCGAGATTGATGCCCTCTGCGCGCGCGCGGGCGATGGCGTTGGTGGTCACGGCCCAGCAGCGGTGAAAGGGCGTGATCCAAGAAAAGGAGTGCTGATTGTCCAGCAGATCGATCGCCTGCTGCGCGCCGATCGCCAGCGGCCCGTCCAGCACCCGGCTGAAGGGCAGGCCGCCCGCCTGCCAGCCAGACAGCGTCACCGTGCGCGCGCGCCAGGTGTTTCGACGCATCGGCCCTGTCTGCGGCGAGGTTTCGCCTCGGTTCAGGACAACCTCCGACAGGCTGCTCAGCGACGGGTTCAGCAGGTGGATGACATCCGCGCCCTGCCGCATCGCCAGCGCGCGGACCGGTATGCCGATGGCGGGGGCGGACAGCACGCGGTCGCCGTCCGCCGCCAGCGCGTCGTCCAGGATGCGCAGCGCAACCCGGGTCAGCAGGTCGTCAGAGCGCGCCTCGTTCGGCCGCAGACCCAGACGCGGGTCGTTGAACATCAGCAGGGGCGTGGTCATGGGCTTTCCTCGGGCGAGGGGGGGGCGGCTGGCCCGGTATCGGCCTGCTCCTCGGACTTGATGCGGTCCACCATGACGGCGGCCAGGCGGGCTGCGGTCATGTCCTCGGTCACCGAAAAGCTGGTGATCATGGCGCCGAACCGGCGCTCGATATCCAGCCGCAGCTCCATCGCCATCAGCGAATCGATGCCATAGCGGTTGAAGGGGCGGTTCGGGTCGAACTGGTCAGGCGGCAGGCGCATGATGCCCGACAGGATGGTGCGCAGCTCTCCCTCGACCAGGGCCAGGGCGGCGGGCCAGTCCAGCCGGCGCAGCGTCTCGGCCAGCTGGCCGTCATCAGTCCCGCCCCCGCTGAGCGGTGGAACCAGCGCCGTGAACACCGACCCGCGCAATCCGGGCAGCAGCGGCGCCAGCCGCGCCCATTGGATCGGGGCCAGCACGTGGTCGCCGATCCGGGGGGCGCGCAGCGCGGTGCCCAATTCGGCCAGCAGATCATGGCTGCTGAGGAAGCCCACGCCGTCCATCTTGGACAGCTGCAGCGCCACGGCGGCATTGCGCGTCAGATAACCCGCATCGCTGACCGCGCCCCAGCCCAGGGTGCGCACCGGGTGCCCCTGGTCGCGCAGCTGCCGCCCCAGTTGCGCGATGGCGCAATTCGCGGCGCTGTAGCTGACCTGCCCCGGATTGCCCAGATAGGCCGCGATCGAGGAGAAGAACAGCACATGATCCGGGGCGATCTGCCCCCGCCGCAGTAGCCCGGCCAGGACCTGGGCTACGGCCAGCTTGGAATCGACCACCTGGCGCGCCTCGACCGGGTCCAGATCGCGGATCAGCCGGTCGCGCAACACCATCGCGGCGTGGATGACGCCGCCGACGCGCTGACCCTGCTGGACCAAGGCCTGCAGGAACGCCTCCATCGCCGCCGGGTCGGTGCCGTCGACCGCATGGACCGACAGCCGCGGCTCCGCCCGCGCCCACCGCCCGATGCGGCCCGCGCCCAGCCTCAGCTCTCCTGACCGCGACAGCAGGTGCACATGCCCCGCCCCCTGCGCCAGCAGCCAGCGCGCCAGCTGCAGGCCCAGCCCGCCGGTGCCGCCCAGAATGACCCAGGCATCGCGGACCTGCCGACCGGCGCGTGGCGCCTGCGGGCGGGGCGGAATGATGGCGATCTTGCCGGTGTGACGCGCGGCCAGCATGTGCCGGAACGCCTGCTCGGTCATCTGCGCGGGGAAGGGCGTCACCGGGATCGGGCGCAGGTGCCTTTGGGCAAAGCCCGCCCCGATCTGCTGCATGATCCGCGCCACGCGGTCGGGGTCGGCGGCCAGGCGCTGGTCCAGGTCCATCCCGAAATAGGTCAGGTTGCGCGCAAAGGGGCGCAGGTCCAGCTGCGTGCCCTCCAGATAGTCGCGCTTGCCCAGCTCGACGAACCGGCCAAAGGGGGCCAGGCATTCAACCGATCGCTGCATCGCCTCGCCCGACAGGCTGTTCAGGACGACATCGACGCCGCGCCCGGCGGTGGCCTGCTGCACGCCCTGGACAAAGGACAGATCGCGGCTGTTGAACACCGCCTCGGCGCCCTGTGCGCGGGCCAGCGCGCGTTTCTCCGGTGTGCCGGCGGTGGCCAGGACGCGGGCGCCCGCCATCCGCGCGATCTGGATCGCGGCCAGGCCCACCCCGCCCGCACCGCCATGGATCAGCACGACCTCTCCGGGTTGCAGGGCGGCCAGGTTGCGCAGCGCCTCCCATGCCGTGACGAAGGCCACGGGCAGGCCCGCCGCCGCGACCGGATCGACCCCCGCAGGCAGGGCCGAGACCGAGGCCGCGGGCACCACCAGATGCGTGGCAAAGGCCGACTGGCCAAAGCCCATCACCGTCGTTCCGGGCGTCAGGTCGCTGCCCGCGCCCGTGCGGCGGATGACCCCGGCATATTCCATGCCCATTCCCGCGCCCGATGCCCCGGCATCCAGGATGCGTTCGGACAGCAATCCGCGTGCCGACATGACGTCACGAAAGTTCAGGCCGGTGGCCAGAACCTCGACCTCGACCTCGCCCTGCCGGGGGGCGGTGCGGCGTGCGGGCTGCCAGGACAAGCTGTCCAGCCGTCCCGGATCACGTTGCGCCAGCTGCAGGGCCGGGGCGGCATCGGGACGCACGGACCCGGGCTCCACCCGATCCGCCCACACCCCGTCCGGCCCCGCATGCGCGGCGGTCTGCCCGGCAGTGGCGGCGATCAGCGCGGCCAGCCCCGAGCGGTCGGGCAGGGCCCCGGACAGGGTCAGCAGCCGGATCATCCCTGCGCCATATTCGTTCTGCGCCGTGACCATGATCGAGCGCAGCCCGGCCGCGAGAATCGCGAAATCTGCGTCCTGCTGTGGGTCGGTGGCGATCAGCAGGACCGGCGCGCCTTCGGCGCCCAGCACCGGCTTCAGTGCCATCATCGTTGCCACCAGCGCGTCGGCAACGCCTGCTCCGGGACGGTGCAGCAGCGTCATCGCCCGCAGGGCGGGCTTGGCAGGCGCGTCGCCCGCAAGACAGGCGGCCAGATCGCTGTCCTCGATCGGGCCGATGGGCAGCAGGGCGGGCAGGGGCGGGGCCTCGACCACGCCTGTGTCGGGCTGTCGCCAGGCGGCCAGGCGCAGCGGGATGCCACCATGATCCAGCATCGCGTGGGGCCAGTCCGCCCCGGCCGGATCAGCCGGATCGGCCAGCGAGGGCAGCACGCCCTCGGCATCCAGCGCCAGGACCAGACCGCCGGGGGCCAGGGCCACCAGCATCGCCTGCGCGGGGCGCGGGCCGACGACCAACATCAGATCGCAGCCTTGCGCAGCCGGTTCAGGGGTAACCAACGGCATCAGGTCAGGCGGCAGGACCTGAGTCAGCAGGCTCAGATCGGCCTCGGTCGCGGCCGTGATGCGCACGCCGTCCAGCCGCGGATCGCAGGCCAAGGCGCGCAGCACCGTTAGATCGGGCAGGCCCACGAGCAGTAGCGCGCGCCGCTGATCCGCGGGCCAGCGCCGCAACAGGTCGGACAGCAGCGCATCCGCCCGGTCCCACAGTGCCCGCCGCACCACACCATACAGCGCGGTGTCCCGCGGCGCGCTGCCCTGTGCCGCAATCATCACCGCGCGCAGATCATCGGCCAGCGCCGGATGCTGCGCCAGCGCATCGGACAGCGCATCGGGATCGCGCGCCACCCGCAGCAGCGCCGCGCCAAGCGGACCCGGACCGGCATCCCCCGCGGGCACCAGCCGCGCGATCAGGCGGGCGGGTTCGCTCCAACCACGCGGCAGGCGCACGGCCTGGCCGGGCAGGCGCAGCCTGACGCGCCGATCGGTCAGCCGCACGGGCGCGATGCGCGTGGCGGCGTCCAGGCTGATCATGGTGAATTCGGCATCATCGACCAGGGCCACGACCTGCCCCTGATCGTCGAACAGCGCGATCTGCGCCAGCAGGGACCGCCGGCGCTGTCGGGTCACGGTGACCTGGGCCTGGACCGGGATGCCTTCGGGGCGCAGCAGGTGCAGATGGCCCATCCGCGTGGGCAGCATGATCGCGCCGTCGCGCATCCGGGCCGCCACGTCGCGCGCGCCAGGGCGATCCCGCTCCAGCAGATCCTGGGCGATGGCGGCCAGGCCGTGAAAGGCCGCGTCCAGCGCCGTCGGGTCCAGCACGAAGCGCCGGGCGGCCATTGGGGCCGACAGGTCAACCGCGACCACGCCCGGACGCAGCGCCCGGACCGAGGACATGCGCCGGAAGGCCGGGCCGTAATCCAGCCCCCGCGCGGTCAGGAAATCGTACAGGTCGTCCGGCTCCAGCGCGGTGCCTCGCCGCGCGGGCGGACGCGGTGGCTGGCAGGCCAGGCCGCGACGCACCACGCCCCGCGCCACCGTCAGCCAGCTGGAGGCCGTCAGCCGTGGCCGCATCGACAGCGTCACCGCACCTGTCGCTCGGTCGATCTCGGTGCGCAGGCGGATGCCGTCCCCCTCGATCAGGGCGGGGGTCAGGATGTCGAAATGAACCAGCTGCAGCGGCTGGTCGGGCCACAGATCGGCGGCGGCACCCAGGGCCATCTCGACCAGGGTGGCACCGGCCAGAACGATATTGCCGCCGACCTTGTGATCGGCCACCCAGGCCGGATGCGTGGGCGTGACATCGGTGGTCCAGCAGGTGCCCTCGGTCTCGGCGCGGCGGCCGGCCAGGCGGCGGGCACCGGTCTCTCCCCAGGCATCCAGCCCGTCGGGGGTCAGCTCGGTCCGGTGATCCTGCTCGTCCCACGGGTAATCGGGCAGGGCGGGGTCGGGGCCGGTGCGGGGGCCACCCAGGGCATCGGCCCGGACCGGCACGCCCGCCACCCAGGCCCGCGCGGCCTGCTGGCGGGGATCGGCGCCATCCTCGGGTTGCTGCGGCATGAAATTATCCAGCGCCGCGCCGCCATAGCGGGCGATGTCGCGGACATTGCCCTGCAGGACCGGCGTGGGCGTCACCTCCACCACGTGGCAGGGGCCATCGGCGGCCAGGGCCTGCAGCGCATCGGCAAAGCGCACCGGGTCGCGGGCATTGCGCCACAGGTAATCCAGCGTGCATTCCGCGCCCCGCATCACCCTTCCCAGGGCCGAGGCGCCGACCCGCATCTGCGGCGGGGATAGCCGCAGGCCCGCCAGATCGGCCATGAACCGGTCCCGAAGCGGCTGGACCAGGGGCGAGTGATAGGGGATCTCGATCTTGAGGCGCACGATGGGCAGGCGCTTGCCCGCGACGGTCACCCGCGCCAGCCGCGCGATCGCCTCGGACGGGCCAGCTACGGTCACCGAGCGCGGGCTGTTCACCGCCGCGATGGCCAGATCGGGCACGTCCAGCCCGGCGATGGCGCGGGCCACATCGGCCTCGGCCGCCGCGACGACGGCCATGGTGCCCTGACCGCGCAGCGATTCGAAGGCCTGCGACCGGGTGACGATGATCCGTGCCGCGGCGTCCAGATCAAAGCAGCCCGCGACATGCAGGGCCGCGATCTCACCGACCGAATGGCCGATGACCGCGTCGCAATCCAGACCGGCGGCCAGCAGGCTGCGCGCCTGCGCGACCTGGAATCCGAACAGCAGGGGTTGGGCGACCAGCGGGCTGGCCAGCCGGTCCTGCAGATCGGGGGCGTGCATCAGCGCGACCAGGTCCGGCACCCCCGCGCCGTCCATGGCCTGTGCGACCGCGTCGAAGGCCGCACGGAACACCGGATCGTCGCGATAGGGCGCGACCCCCATGCCGGGCACCTGTGCGCCATTGCCCGGAAAGGCCAGGACGCCCCGCGCCCCCGCCAACCCGGCCACGTCGCGCAGCACCGCGCCCTTGCCTGGATCGGTCAGCCGGTCGGCGGCGTCATCGTCCAGCGGCAGGGCGAGGCGATGCGGCAGCGCCATCCGCCCGGCGGCGGCCGCCGCCAGCGCCGGACGCGCCTGCGGGTCGGTGTCGCGCAGCAGGACGGACCAAGCCTGCGCCAGCCGGTCCAGCGAGCTTTCCGATGCGGCAGAGATCATCAACCAGGGCTGTTCCGCCGTCCGCGGCAGCGCCACCGGATGGATGCGGGGCGGGGCGGGCCTGTTGTCGCACAGCATCGCCGCGACATTCGTGCCGCCAAAGCCGAACGAGTTCAGGCCCGCCACCAGCCGCCCGCCCTCCAGCGGGCGCAGCTGCGTGTTGACCGACAGGTTCAGCCCGTCAAAGTCGATGTTCGGATTGGGCGTGGTGAAATGCAGCGAGGCGGGCAGCGCGCGGTGTTCAAAGGCCAGCAGCGTCTTGGCCAGGCCCACCAGGCCCGCGGCGGGTTCGGCATGGCCAAAATTGGTCTTGGCCGAGCCGATCAGCAGCGGCTCCCGGCGCAGCTGCCCGATGGCCCCACCGATGGACCGCGCCTCGACCGGGTCGCCGACCTGCGTGCCCGTGCCATGCGCCTCGTAGAAGGACAGGTCGTCCGGGTCGAATCCGCTGCGGACCAGCACGTCGTCCAGCAGCGCCTCCTGGCGTGCGGAGGAGGGCACGGTCAGCTGCGACGACGCGCCGTCGGTGTTCACCCCGGTCGACACCAGGCGCGCGCGGCGCCGGGACATCATCCGGTCGGCCACGTCGGGATGCTGCAGCACAACGGCCACGCAGGCCTCGGACCGGACATAGCCGTCGGCATCGGCGTCAAAGGTGCGGCAGAGGCCCGTGGGCGACATCATCCGCGCCTGCGAAAAGCCGACGAACCCGCCCGGTGTCAGCAGTGCATGCACGCCACCCACGATGGCGGTGTCGATCTGGCCGGTGCGGATCGCCTCGGACGCCTGATGCAGGGCATAGAGAGACGAGGCGCAGGCCGCATCCAGCACATAGCTGGGCCCGCCGAAATCAAAGAAGGACGACACCCGATTCGCGATGATGCACAGCGTGTTGCCAAGCGAAAAGCTGGAGCCAGACCGCGCCGTGTCCGCGTAATACAGCGACAGGTTCTCGACGATGCTGGAGCCGACGAACACCCCGGTGCGCGGCCCGGCCAGGTCGCGGGGCGACAGGCCCGCATCGGCGATGGCCTCCCACACCGCCTGCAGCATCATCCGTTGCTGGGGGTCCATCGCCCCGGCCTCGCGCGGGCTGATGCCAAAGAACCCGGCATCGAAGGCATAGACGTCATCCACCTGACCCGAGGCCAGCGAATAGGTCTTGCCGCGCCGGGTCTGGATCGGGTCCAGATACAGCCCGGGGTCGAAATTCTGCGTGCGCAGCGTCCCTATGGTGCAGCGGCCTTGCGACAGAACCTCCCACATCCGCGCCGGGCCGCGCGCGCCCGGAACGCGGCAGCCCATGCCGCAGATCACGGGGCTTGCGGTGTCAGGCGACGCGGCCTGCGGGGGGAACTGGGTCATGATGCTGGCTCATCCGGGACTGCGCGTGAGGGGATCGGCGCGGGTCGCGTCACAGCCGCATGAAGTAATTGCCGCCCAGATGGGTTGCGCCATTCGCGCGCAGCACCATGTCGGTTTCCTGGATGGCCACGCCCGACACGACGTTGAACATGATGCCCTTGGACCCGCGCGGCGCCGACCAGCCGCGCACGGCCAGCATGATGCGCTGCCAGACATAGCTGCCGATCTCGGTCGAGCGGATGTCGCTGCGGATATAGACCGTGTGCATCACCGTCACCCAGGTCTTCTTGCTGCTCAGCATCGGCGCGAAATAGAAATAGGCAAAGGCCACGGCCTCGCCTTCGTATTCCACATAGACGGCGCCGTGATATCCGGTCTCGTCCTTCAGGTCGTTCACGACCTTTTCCAGCTGCGGCTGGTCGAAGGGCATATCGGAAAAGATGCTCTCCTTGTGCAGCTGGCGGGCCAGCGGCAGGATCTTTTCCAGATCGGCCACGTCCTTTCCGAACTGGATGTCGATCTTTTTCAGAACCGAAGGTGGGAGGGTTGTTTCTATGCTCATGTCCATAAGTTAGCCCACCCTGCTGATTTCAGCAAAGTGGGCTTTCCAAAAGGTTGTAAGGAATTTTACGCGTAAAGCGGGCGGTCGTTCTTGGCGTGACGCGCGGCCAGCGTGCGGCTTTCGCGACCCTTCAGGAAGGGGATCGCAGAGGCGGCGGGCGCGTCGGCCTCGACCAGCGCGTCGAAGTTCGGGAAGATCGCGCGCAGTTCGGTCAGCTGGTCCTGGGTCAGGAAGCTGATCGCCTGCTTGCCCGGATACAGGCTCTCGGCCTCGATGCCCTCGACCGACAGGATCTGGTGGTCTTCGAACATCAGGTGGAAATACTGCACGCTGCGGACGTCACCATCCACGTCGATGCCGTTCACGCCCACCAACTGCTTGACCGTGACCAGAACTTCGCTGCTGCCGAACATGCGCTCCGCGATGGACGAGCGGATCACGACGCGGTGCTGCGGCGAAAAGCTGACATCGCGGGTGGGCAGGCCGTTGCCGAACGCGCCTGCAGGGACGCGCACGGGCAGCAGCTTGGGGTTGCCGGCCAGGTCGATGGCGTCAAGACGGCGTTTGCCAATCCAGGACAGTGCCTTGGGCCCGTTGCGGGTCATCACCAGATCGCCTTCGCGCAGGGTCTCGATTGCGACCTGGCCCTTGGGCGTGTCGATCAGCGTGCCGGCGGTAAAGCAGACGGCGTTGATGGCTTCGAAGTTCGTGAAGTTGACCCGGTTCGCAATCGTGGTTCCGTTGGCCAGCGTTACCGTACCAAAGCTGACAGTGCCGCCCAGAACCTGAGGGTAGCCCAGAATATTGCCGATGTTGGAGCTGTTGAACACGTTCGTGACGCGGTCACCGGCATCGAAAACGCCATTGCCGTTCATGTCGATGGTGACATTGCCGGTGTTGAGCGTGACCGTCCAGTCGCCCTGCAGGTTCAGCGTGTCGATGCCCGCGCCACCGTCCAGGTTCAGGTGTGAGGCGCCGCTTTTCTGTGCCAGTTCGGCGTCGCTGACCGTCGCATCGGGGTTGCCACCCAGACGCACCAAGTCGTTGCCTGCGCCCATGTTTGCCGTCTGGCCGCCGGACAGCTCAAGGACCAACGTGTCGTTTCCGTCGCCCATGTTAAGATTGCTGAACGCGCTGCGATACAGGCTGACCGAGTCGTCGCCGTTTCCCATGTCGATGTTCTGCAGGGCGATTGTCGGGTTCGAGCCCGTGGGACGGATCCAGATCATGTTCTCGGCGACGAGGGTGTCGTTTCCGCCCCGCAGGTTCGCGTCGAACTGACGAGACGAGCTGCCGGAGGAGATAACGGTCGAACTTCCCGTGGACGGAGTAACCGTGACCGCGCCGTTGGTCCTTGGCGTGCCGTTCGCGTCAACAGCGTTCCTGATCGTGACACCGTTGGCGTTGTTGTTGCCGTTAAGTGTGGTCGTCATGGGGCGATCCTCGGGAAAAAATGATGATGTTGACGTTTCTTAATCCAGCGTTATGCCGTCACCGCGAAATTTGTCAACGAAAAGTTAACTGATGGCTCGTCGGGCGCCCGGGTCGCTGCGGCAATTAAATGCACATACAAATGGTGAAATTCTCTAAAATCCGCGCTTTTTCCTCATTTTTCTGTGCGTATTTGTGGAGTTCAGCAACAAAGGACCGCAGGCGGATGTCGTATTCCCGGGCAGAGAGGGGCCGGCGGTCCTTTAAATGCGGCAGAACTTGTAAAGTTCTGTTAACCATCTTGCGTAAAACCTAAACGACCTGCATGCGTGAGACCGCCTCCGCGGCAGGGCCGGAAGGCTGAGTCGACGTCGCAGGCGCCAGAGGTCGGATCAGGCGCGGGTGCGCAGCAGACCCATGATCTCTTTGGTGCGCTCCAGGATGGGCATCGCCACCGCCGCCGCGCGGTCCGAGCCCTGGGCCAGGATGGCGTCGATCTGGGCGGGGTCGGCCATGAATTCGGCCATGCGGCGGGTGATGGGCGACAGCGCCTCGACCGCGACCTCGGCCAGGGCGGGCTTGAAGGCGCCAAAGCCCTGACCCTCGAACCGGGCCAGGACCTGGTCGGGGGTCTCGTCCGTCAGGGCGGCATAGATGTTGACCAGGTTGCGGACCTCGGGGCGGTCCTTGAGGCCGTCCATCTGGCCGGGCAGGGGAACCGCGTCGGTCCGGGCCTTGCGGATCTTTTGCGCGATGGTGTCGGCATCGTCGGTCAGGTTGATCCGGCTGGCATCCGACGGATCGGATTTCGACATCTTGCGCGACCCGTCGCGCAGGGACATGACGCGGGTGGCCACGCCTTCGATCAGCGGTTCGGTGATCGGGAAATGATTGACCCCGTAATCATGATTGAACTTGGCCGCGATGTCGCGGGTCAGCTCCAGATGCTGCTTCTGATCCTCGCCCACAGGCACGGCGGTCGCCTGATAGGTCAGGATGTCGGCCGCCATCAGCGCCGGATAGGCCAGAAGGCCCAGGCTGACGTTTTCCGCATTCTTGCCGGCCTTGTCCTTGAACTGGGTCATCCGGTACATCCAGCCGACGCGGGCGACGGTGTTGAACAGCCAGGCCATTTCGGCATGGGCGCTGACCTGCGACTGGTTGAACAGGATCGACTGCGCCGGGTCCACGCCCGATGCCATGAAGGCCGCCGCCGCCTCGCGCGTGCGGGCGCGCAGCACCTGAGGGTCCTGCCAGACGGTGATCGCGTGCAGGTCGACGATGCAATAGATCGTCTCGGCATCCGGTCCCTGCAGGGCCGCGAACCGCTTGAGCGCGCCCAGATAGTTCCCGAGCGTCAGCCCGCCCGAGGGCTGGATCCCGGAGAAGATGCGCGGGCGGAACGGGGCGTTGATCGGGTCGGACATGTGCGGCCTGCCTTGGAATTTGCTGCCCGCTGGCTTAGCGGTTGGTCGGTGCCTTCGCAACCCAAGCCTTTCCAACCCCAAGGAACATCCATGCGCCCCGGCCTGACCGAATCCCCGCTGAACCCGCTGCCGCCCGTGATCTGGCTGCTGGCGCTGCCCGTGATCGCCTCCGAGGCGATCTTTGCCCTGGGGGGTGCGGGCCTGATCGGCGGTGCCCAGGGCATCGGCCTGCGGCTGTCGGCCATCGGCCTGACCGCCTTTCCGCCGGAACTGGCGCAGCGGGTCTGGACCCTGGGCGCGATCGATTGGGACCAGATGTATCGCGCGCTGTCCTTCAGCCTGGTGCATGTGTCGTTCATGCATGCGCTGTTCGTGGTGATCTTTACCCTGGCCCTGGGCAACATGGTCGCGCAGAATTTCCGGCCCTGGGCGGTGCTGGCGCTGTTCTTCGGGTCGGCCATCGGCGGGGCAGTGGTGTATGCCGCGATCATCCAGGCGATGGGCGCGCGGCCCGCGCCGCTGATCGGCGGCTATCCGGCGGTCTATGGGCTGGTGGGGGCCTTCACCTTCCTGCTGTGGACGCGGTTGGCGGCGATCAACGCGAACCGCATGCGGGCCTTTGTTCTGATCGGGATGCTGCTGTTGTTCCAGCTGGTCTTCGGGTTGCTGTTCGGCGGCGCGGGCCTGGGCTGGATCGCCGAGATCGCGGGCTTTGGCGTGGGCTTTGTGCTGTCCTTCGTGCTGGTCGATGGGGGCATCCCCCGCGCGCTGGCGCAGATCCGGCAGCGTTAACCGCGCCGGACCGCCGATTTCAGCTCGGACAGGCGATAGCCGCCGATGACGAAGGCCAGCGCGAAATAGAGCGCCGCGCCGCCAAAGACCAGGGTGGCAAGCGCCACCCCGCGCCCGGTGCCCGCGGCCTCCAGCCAGCCGCGGGTCAGCCACAGCGCCCCCGCCATCAGCACCGATGCCAGCAGGATGCGCGGGAACGCGCGGCGCAGGCGGGCATCGGCGCGCGCCGCCTGGCCCATCGCGCGGGTGCCCCACCACAGCTGCGCCACCATGATCCAGGCGGCGATGGTGGTGCCCAGGGCCGCCGCCAGAAAGCCCATGAACGGCATCAGCCCAAAGGCCGCGACCGCATTGACCACCATCGAGATGACCGCGAACCGGAACGGCGTTTTCGTATCCTCGCGCGCGAAATACAACGGTTGCAGGATCTTTTGCAGCACGAACGCGGGCAGGCCCAGGGCATAGACGACCAGCGCCGCCGCCGTCTGCTGCGTATCATAGGCGGTAAAGGCGCCGCGTTCGAACAGCGTCGCGACCATCGGCTGCGCGATGACGGCGATGGCGAATGCGGCGGGCAGGGTCAGGAACAGCCCGAATTCGGTCGCGCGGGAATAGGCGGACTGGCCGCCCGCGTGATCCTCGGCGCGGATGCGGCGGGCCAGTTCGGGCAACAGGACGACTGCGACCGCCGCGCCGACCACGCCCAGAGGCAGCTGGTACAGACGGTCGGAATAGGACAGCCAGGCGATCGCACCCTCGAACCGCGACCCGACCTGGCGGCCGACCAGCAGGTTGATCTGCACCACGCCGCCGGCGAAGGCCGCGGGCAGGGCCACCGCGATCAGGCGGCGCATGTCGGGCGTCAGCCGCGGGCGGCGCGGCCAGAACGTATAGCCCGTCCGCCGCGCGTCCCACCAGACCAGCGCCAGCTGCGCGATGCCCGTGACCGGCGTGGCCCAGGCCAGCGTAAGGCCCAGGTCCCAGCCCTGCCAACGTCCCAACATCATCGCCCCGATGAACAGCACGTTCAGCAGCACGGGCGCGGCGGCGGCCACCGTGAAGCGCCCGTTCGCGTTCAGCACGCCCGAGATCATCGAGGCCATCGAGATCAGCAGGATATAGGGGAAGGTGATCCGCCCATAGGTCACCGCCAGGTCGAACCGCTCGTCCCCCGCGAATCCCGACGCCATCAGCCAGACCAGCCCGGGCATGAAGATCATCGCCACCGCCGACAGCGCCAGCACCGTCAGGAACAGCCCCGAGAACGCCTCGCGCGCGAACCGCTGCGCGTCGTCAGGGTCCTGCAGTTTCTTGGAGAACATCGGGATGAAGGCGGTGTTGAACGCGCCCTCGGCAAAGAACCGGCGGAACATGTTGGGCAGCGACAGCGCGATCAGGAACGCCTCGGCCACGGCACCCGTGCCCAGCCACGCGGCCATCAGGATGTCGCGCACGAACCCCGATGCGCGGGAAATCAGCGTCCACAGCCCCACCGAGAGGAAGCCGCGCACCAGTCCGGATTTCTTCATGCCTGCTCGGCCTCGGCCCTTTTCACGCCATCGGCAATCGCCACGCGCAGTTTCTTTTCCAACCCGTCGCGTTTCGCGGGGCTGTGCAGCTTCAGGCCGAACATGTCCTTGACGTAGAAACTGTCGACCACCTGCGCCCCATAGGTCGCAATCACGGCGCTGACAATCTGGATATGGTTCGCGGCCAGCGTCCGCGTCAGGTCATACAGCAGGCCGGGGCGGTCGCGGGTATCGACCTCGATGATGGTATAAATGTCGCTGCCTTCGTTGTCGAAGGTGATGTGGGTCGGAAAGCGGAACTCTCGGTTGCGTTTCTTGGGCTTGTCGCGGCTGGCAAAGGCCTCACGCGCGACGATCTCTCCGGCCAGGGTGCGCAGGATGGTCTGGCGCAGCTTGGGCAGGCGGTCTTCGGCAAAGGGGTGGCCTTCGCTGTCCTGGACCCAGAACACCGCCGTCGCATAGCCGTCGCGCGTGGTATAGGTCCGCGCATCCACGACATTCGCCCCGGTCAGCGTCAGCGCGCCCGCCAGCCGCGAAAAGATCCCCGGATGGTCCGACAGCACAAAGGCTGCCCGCGTCGCGTCACGGTCGGGATCGGCGCGCAGGTCGATGCGGATCTCGTCCGCGCCCAGACCCGCCAGCAGGTCGGCAAACACCGCCTGCGTCTGCGTCTGCAGGCCCGACCAATAGGCGTCGTAATGGCGCCCCAGCTCGGCCCGGGTCTTGCGCGCGTCCCAGCCCTTGGCGATCAGCAGATGGCGCAGCGAGCGTTTTGCCTCGGTCTGGCGACGGTCGCGGTTCAGCTCCTCCAGCCCGTTCTCCAGCGCAGCGGCGGTCTCCTGGTGCAGCTGGCGCAGCAGCATCGCTTTCCAGTTGTTCCAGGTGCCGGGGCCCACGCCGCGGATGTCGCAGACGGTCAGCACCAGCAGCATGTCCAGGCGCTTGCGCGTCTTCACCGCCTTGGCGAAATCGCGCAAGGTGCGCGGGTCGCTGATGTCGCGTTTCTGCGCCACGTCCGACATCAGCAGATGGTGGCGCACCAGCCATTCGACCGTGTCGATGTCGTCCTGGGCAAAGCCCATCCGCGTGGCGATGCGCCGGGCGATGCGCGCGCCCAGGATCGAATGATCTTCGGGGCGGCCCTTGCCGATGTCGTGCAGCAGGGTCGCCAGATACAGCACGCGGCGGTTCACGCCCGCCTGGATGATCTCGGAGGATAGCGGCAGGTCCGCGGGGTGTTCTCCGCGCTCGATCTCGGCCAGGGCGGCGACGCATTGGATGGAGTGTTCGTCGACGGTATAGTGGTGATACAGGTTGAACTGCATCATCGCCACGACCGGTTCGAATTCCGGGATGAAGGCGGCCAGCACGCCCAGCTCGTTCATGCGGCGCAGCGCGCGTTCGGGGTTCCCGTGCCGCAGCAGCAGGTCCATGAAGATGCGGATCGCCTCGGGGTCGGACTGGACCTTGTCGTCGATCAGCGCCAGGTTCGCGGCGACGGTGCGCATGGCATCGGGATGGATCAGCACGCCGGTCCGCAGCGCCTCCTCGAACAGGCGCAGGATGTTCAGCGGGTCGGCCAGGAACGCCACCTCGGATTCATAGGACAGGCGGCCCTGCTGATCGACAAAGCCGGGGCGCATCTTGCGCCGCCTGCGAAAGATGCGGCCCAGAAACGGCGCCGTGCGGACGTGCCGCGTTTCCAGTTCGGTCAGGAACACGCGGGTCAACTCTCCCACGCGGGTGGCGTGGCGGAAATAGTCCTGCATGAAGTATTCGACCGCGCGGCGGGCGGTGGTGTCGTGATACCCCATGCGGCGCGCCACCTCGACCTGCATGTCAAAGGACAGCACGTCGGAGGGCCGCCCCGCGATCAGATGCAGGTGGCTGCGCACCGCCCACAGGAAATCCTCGGCCTGCCAGAAGGCCAGATGCTCGTCGCCGGTAAAGACGCCCAGATCGACCAGCTCGACCGCCCGGTCGACGCGGTGGATGTATTTCGCGATCCAGTAGAGGGTCTGCAGGTCGCGCAGGCCGCCCTTGCCCTCCTTGACGTTGGGCTCCAGGACATAGCGCTGGCCGCCCTGGCGGGTGTGGCGGGCGGCCCGCTCCTCCAGCTTGGCCTCGATGAATTCGGGGATGGTGCCCGCGAACAGCTCCGACCACAGACGGTCGCCCAGCTCCTGCGCCAGGGGCGCGTGGCCCGTGACCAGACGATGTTCCACCAGCGACGTGCGGATGGTTATGTCGGCGCTGCCAAGGCGCAGGCAGTCGTCGATGCTGCGGATCGAATGCCCGATCTTCAGCTTCAGATCCCACATCATGTACAGCATCGATTCCACGACGCTCTCGGTCCAGGCGGTGATCTTCCACGGCACCAGGAACAGCAGGTCCACATCCGAGGCAGGCGCCATCTCGGCCCTGCCATAGCCGCCGACGGCCAGCACCGCCAGCCGCTGCGTGTCGGACGCCGATTGCTGCGGATGCAAGCGCGTGGTGGCGACGTGGTGGACCGCGGTGACCAGCGCGTCGGTCAGCATGGCGATGGCACGCACCGTCTCGCGCGCCGCGCGGGGATGGGTGGCAAAGGCGGTCTCGATCGCGGACATGGTGACCGACCGGGTCAGGGTCAGCATCGCCACCGTCTGTGCGCGGATCTGGCGGGGGTCGGTGGTGTCGGCCAGCTGCCGGTCCAGACGGGCCAGCAGCTGATCGATGTCCAGATCGGTGCGGGCCGGGGCGGGCCCGGTCTGCGTGGCGGTTGTCGCGGCGGGCGTCATCGGATGTGCGATCCGGCCCCGGTCACGACCCCAGGCCGCGCGCATTGCGCGGCGCGGGGTCGACGACGACCAGCTGGCCACCGCGGATGGTGCCCACCGCTAGGCCGCGCTGGATGGTCCCGTCGCGCTGCAGGCGGAACACGCCGCCGACGCCCTGGAACCCGGCCCGCTGCGTCAGGCCCGTGGTGGTCAGCGCGTTGCGTTGGCCGTTGCGCGCAAGCGACGCGATGGCGGCCACCCCGTCATAGGCCAGCGAGGCCAGCTGGTGCGGCGCCTCTCCGTGGGTCTGGGCATAGCGCGCCTCGAACTGGCGCTGCAGGGTCTGATCGGGGATGGCGAACCAGCCCTCGGCCAGCTGCGGCAGCCGCAGGCGGTCGGCAGGTTGATCCCACCGCGTCAGCCCCATCATCTGCACGCCCGGGGACCGGACCCCTGCCGCGGCCAGCTGCTCTGTCATATAGGGCAGCACGGCCTGGTTGTTGGCGGTCATGAACACTGCATCCACGCGACCCGTCTTTGCGGCCTCGGCGATGCGGGGGACGACGCCGTTGATCCCGGAGACCGAGACCGGATGGTCGACCCGCCCCGCCAGACGCGCGCCGTTGCGGGCGACCGCGGTCTCGATCGCGCGGCCACCCAGCTGGCCCGCGATGTCGTTTTCGGCCACGACCATCAGGTTGCGCTTGCCCTGGGTCATGCCATAGCCCACCAGCCGGTCGGCCACGTTCTCAAAGCTGTTGCCCAGGATAAAGACGTTGCCGCCCGCGACCTGAGTGTTGTTGGAAAATGTCAGCACGTTGATGTTGCGCGCCATCATCGCGTTGCCCACGGCATTGGCGCCCTCGGCGAACAGCGGTCCCAGGATGATCTGCGCGCCCGCATCGGCCGCCGCATTGGCCTGGGCCACCGCGCTTTCCGTGGATGCGCCGCTGTCATAGATGCGCAGGTCGATCGCCGCGCCCTGCGCGTCCGTCGCGGCCATGCGGGCGGCGTTCTTGAGGCTGCGCGCCAGCCATTCCAGGTCCTGCGACCCGGTCCCCGCTGGCGCCAGCAGGGCCACGCGCACGGGCTGGGACGGGTCGATCAGCGGTCCGATCTCGGGGCCCGAGGCCTGGCTGGACCCGCCCACAGGCTCACAGGCGGCCAGGAACAGGGCGGACACGACTGTCGCGGTTTTCAGGATGGCACGGCGCAGACCCGAGCCAGGCCGGCTTGTGGCGGAGGCGGACATGTGAAACTTCCCTGCAATATGTTATGACGCGCGCGGATGGCCGCAGCCTAGGCGCTGCGCCCGCGATTGGCAATCAGCGCCGGCCCCCGAAGGCGCGCAACGGAGGCAGGATGAACGACCGCCGCGAGACCCCCAGACCTGCCCCCCAGGACGCCGAACCCGCCCGTCGCCTGACCGCGCATATCGAGGCCGCGCGGCTGGATCCGGGCCTCTATCTGGTGGCGACGCCCATCGGGGCGGCGCGCGACATTACCCTGCGCGCGCTGGACGTGCTGAACAGCGCCGACATGCTGGCGGCCGAAGATACGCGCGTGCTGCGCCACCTGCTGGACATTCACGGCGTGCCGCTGCGCGGACGGCGCATCCTGTCCTATCACGACCACAACGGCGACCGGGCGCGTCCCGCCCTGCTGGCCGCGCTGTCGGACGGCGCCAGCGTGGCCTATTGTTCCGACGCGGGCACGCCGCTGGTGGCCGATCCGGGGTATCGCCTGGCGCTGGACGCGGCAGAGGCCGGGGCCCGTGTCCATGCGCTGCCGGGGCCGTCCTCCGCGCTGGCGGCGCTGTCGCTGGCCGGGCTGCCAAGCGACCGGTTCCTGTTCCTGGGCTTTCCGCCGCCCACGCAATCCGCGCGCCAGGCCTGGCTGCGCCGGTGGATGGCGGTCGATTCGACGCTGATCCTGTTCGAAAGCCCGCGCCGCGTGTCCCGCACGCTGGAGGATCTGGCCCTGATCGACCCCGCCCGCATCACCGTCATCGCGCGCGAGCTGACAAAGAAGTTCGAGGAGGTCATCCGCGGCACCGCCGCCGATTTGTCCGCCGACCCGCGCATGGCCACACTGAAGGGCGAGGTGGTGATGGTTCTTGACCGTCCGTCCGCCGCCCCGATGGACGAGGACCGCGTGCGGGCCGTTCTGACCGCGCATATGCGCACCATGTCCGTCAAGGACGCCGCCCGAGAGGCCGCGCAGGAACTGGGCCTGCCGCGCCGCGACGTCTATCAGCTGGCGCTTGGACTGACGGACCGTGACTGAACCGGGCGGCATGCGCGCGGGCCGCGGCCGCACCGCCGACCTGTCCGGCCGCATGGCCGAGCAGGCCGTCCTGCGCCTGTATCTCCGGCGCGGCGCGCAGATGCTGGCCACGCGCTGGCGCGGGCAGGGGGCCGAGATCGACCTGATCGTGCAGGACGGCCCCGACCTGGTCTTTGTCGAGGTCAAGGCCTCGCGCAGCCATACGGAGGCCGCCCTGAACCTGCTGCCTGCGCAGATGCGCCGGATCACCCAAGCGGCGCTGGAATACTGCGACCGGAACGGCATCGGAGAGGTCCTGATGCGTTTCGACGTGGCGCTGGTCGATGCCACGGGCCGGGTCGAGCTGATCCCCAACGCCTTCGGCGCGGTCTGACGCAGTCTTGCATCCGGCCCTGCGGCGGGCCACAACATCACCGAAATTCAGGAGGGCCCCATGAGCCTCTACGTCGCCTTGCAGATGGACCCGATCGAGGATGTCTCGATCCACGCCGACAGCACCTTCCGCATCGGCTTGGAGGCCGAGGCCCGCGGCCACCGGCTGTTCCAGTACACCGTCGATCAGCTGCGCTATGACGAGGGTCGCATCGTCGTGCGCGGCCGCCCCGTCACCCTGCGCCGCGCCGAGGGCGACCACGTCACCTTCGGCGACTGGACCGAGGTCGAGGCCGGCGATTTCGACGTGATCTGGCTGCGCCAGGACCCGCCCTTCGACATGGGTTACGTCACCTCGACGCATCTGCTGGACCGGGTGCATCCCGAAACGCTGGTGGTCAACGACCCGTTCTGGGTCCGGAACTGCCCCGAAAAGCTGATGGTGCTTGATTTTCCCGACCTGACGCCGCCCACGATGATCGCCCGCGACCCCGCCGCCTTCAAAGCGTTCCGTGCGCGGCACGGAGAGATCATCGTCAAGCCGCTCTATGGCAATGGCGGGGCGGGGGTGTTCCACCTGAAACCCGGCGATCCGAACCTGTCGGCGCTGCTGGAAACCTTCGCGGGCATCAACCGTGAACCGATGATCGCGCAGAAATATCTGCCCGCGGTGGTCAAGGGCGACAAGCGCATCATCCTGGTCGACGGCGAACCCGTCGGCGCCATCAACCGCGTCCCGCAGGAGGGCGAGGCCCGGTCGAACATGCATGTGGGTGGGCGGGCCGAAAAGATCGGCCTGACTGAACGCGAATACGAGATCTGCACCCGCATCGCGCCCGTGCTGCGGGAAAAAGGCCTGATCTTCACCGGCATCGACGTCATCGACGGCTGGCTGACCGAGATCAACGTGACATCCCCCACCGGCATCCAGGAGTTGGAGCGGTTCGACGGCATCAATGCCGCCGAGGCCATCTGGGAGGCGATCGAGCGTCGCGTCGCGGCCCGCGCCTGACGGCAGTGTCGTCTGCACGACACAGCCGCCCCGTGATTCGGTTAAAAGTCAGACTTGCGGATCGGGGGCGCGGTTTGTGTTCCGTGTCACCAGTTGAGGCGCTTTCGGTTCGCGCCCCTCAATCCTTGGGGGCCTTTTGCGTTTTTATTGACTGTTTGTTGACACTCCGCCCGCTATAGTCGGGTGACGGGGTCATTAGGGCGATCAACAGATGCGAGGCCAGATTACCGGAAGCGAGGGACCAAGGCTGCGCGCCGGGCAGTCCGCGCAGGATTGGGCGGCGACCATCCGGCGCTTGGACCCGTTGCTGATCCGCGGCATCTCCGATGACGGTCTGACCGCCATGCTGTCGGAGACGCGCATCCAGCATCTGCGCCGCCCCAAGGATATCCTGCGCCAGGGAGA
This sequence comes from Paracoccus sp. SCN 68-21, assembly GCF_001724535.1. NCBI lineage: Bacteria > Pseudomonadati > Pseudomonadota > Alphaproteobacteria > Rhodobacterales > Paracoccaceae > Paracoccus > Paracoccus sp. SCN 68-21. Next base: position 23,681 of record NZ_MEES01000014.1, read on the forward strand.
GCCTGCCGAATGGGGCTATCTGATCCTGGCGGGCCGGATCGAGGTCAGCTATCTGGACATCAACGGAAACCGCGTTCTGGCCCATCTGGCCAGCCCCGGAGAGGTCCTTGGCGAAGTCGAGCAGTTTTCTGGCCGGGCTTGCGCGGCCAGCTGCACCACCCTGGCCGACACCACGGTGATGCTGTTCGACGCGGCGCTGATCCTGCGCCATGTCCCCGCCGACCTGCTGCTGCGCAATTTCGCCGGGATCTTTCACGACCGCCTGACCCGCGACAACCGCCAGCACTCCGTCGCCATGTTCTACGGGGCCGAGGACCGCATCCGCATGCACCTGCTGTCCATGACCAGCCTTGAGGAGCCGTGCATCCGCCTCAGCCAATCCGAACTGGCGGGCTTTGCGGGATGTTCGCGCCAGACGGTGAACAAGACCCTGTCGCAGCTGCGCCATGAGGGCACCGTCGAGATGGGCCGCGGAGAGATCTGCGTGCTGAACCGCGCCCGCCTGCAGGGCACCCGCCCCGGAGGAGAGCAGATCGTGCTGGAGGACGGATTCTCCGCCGGTCCGATCGCCGTCCCGCCCACGGACCTCATGCCGAAAGCGTGACCGTGCCGGGCGCGCAAGGGGCTGAGAAACCGCGCGATCTGCGGTTATCTGTGCCCCAGCCCCACAGCGCCACCGGAGACCGCATGGCCCAAGACCCCCTTTCGCCCCCCGCTCCCGACCGCGCGGGCGACCGCTATGCCCGCGAGCTGGAGCGGCATCTGGACTGGCTGGACAGCTTTACCTCGACCGCGCTTGGCGTGCTGTCGGCGGCGTCGGGCATCTATACCTATCTGGGCGTTCGCACGCTGCTGGACGATCCGGGCCTGTGGACGACCTTTGCGGCGCTGGCCTATTCCATCGCGGTGTCGGTGGGCATCTTTGTCTTCTGGTCCTATCTGCTGCGGCTGCTGCCGGCGGTGCGGGGGGCCGCGTCGCGCATCGGGCTGATGCTGACCATGGCGCTTGGTTCGGTGGCGATCATCGCCATGTCGTCTTGGCTGAACGCGGCGGCGCTGGCCGGGACGGCGGCGGTCGAGACGCACATGGCGGCCACTGTGCAAAGCTATCAGACCTCGCTGGAGCGGGCGCATGCCAATGCGGTGGCGGGTCAGTCGCTGTCGCGCGACGTGGCCCGCGTCCGGCAAAGTTTCTCGGACCTCTCCGAGCAGGAGGCGGGCGGCACGCTGTCGGGGTTCTCGGGGCGCGGCGCGGTGTTCCGCGTGCTGACCCAGAAGGGGGCCGAACTGCAGGCGTTGGAGAATCAGCTGCTGGGCGCCGAGGCCCCGATCGAGCAGACCTTTGCGCAGGGCAATACCATCCTGTCGCGCATGCGCGGCACCTCGGTCGAGCCGGGGCCGCTGGCTGACCGGACGGTGCGTTTCTCGGGCGACGCGGTCGAGCTGGCGGGCCTGATCACCCAGCTGCGCCAGCTGAACCCCGCGCCGCTGGTCGGGCGCGCGGCGCAGGACCTGTCCGACGCGGTGGTCCTGCCCGAACTGGACGGCGCGACCGAGGCCACCCGCGCGGGCCAGTCCAGCACCATCAACGCCGTCCTGACCCTGGTCGAACAGCGCGCCCAGACCCTGGCCCAGGCCGCAGCCGAGGTGATGGCGCTGCCCGATGCGGACGACGCCCTCTATACGCCCATGTCGGCCGCGGATGCGGTCATCGCCTATGCGGGCAATTTCGTGCCGGCTTGGGCGGGGGCCATTTCCATCGACCTGCTGCCGGCGGTGCTGGTCTTCATCATTATGGTGGTCCAGGCCGCCATCCGCACCGGGCGCGGAGAGGGGCACAGCGACGACCGCATGACGGTGGGCGAACTCCGCGCGGCGCTGGCGGCCTCCGACCTACTGCGCCAGGTCGATGCGCTGTCCCATCAGCCGCCCCCACGCCCCGCCGACCCCGATCCTGACCGGCGCGAGGTCTAGCGGTGCGGCTGGTGTCATCCCCGGCCCGGGCGGTGCGGGCGGTGCTGATCTCTCAGGTGCTGCTTGGGGGCGCGATCGTGGGGCTGGATCTGTGGCGCGCGCCGGGGGCGGCTGCACCGGGCCTTTATGCGCCACCGTCGCAGGGGCCGAGCGTGCGGCCCTATCGCCCTGATCTGCGCCCATCCGACCCGGCGCAGCCCGGCGCGCCCGCCATGCGCCCCATGCCCGAGGCGCTGGAATTCGATCAAGCCGATGGCGCGATCACCGTGACCGGCCAGATCGCGCCCGGCGATGCCGACCGCTTTGTCGAATGGCTGGACCGCACCCGACCCGAGGCCACGCGGGTAGCGCTGGACAGTTCCGGCGGGTCGGTGTCCGACGCGCTGGCCATCGGGCGCACGATCCGGGGCGCTGGTTGGGCCACGCGCGTGGGCGACGGGGCGGTCTGCCTTTCGGCCTGCCCCTATATCCTGGCGGGGGGCACCGACCGGCAGGTGGCGCCGGGCGGCGTGGTCGGCGTGCATCAGCATTATTTCGGCCAGAACACCATCCTGCCCGCCTTCATGGCGGTCAGCGACCTGCAGCGCGCGCAGGCCGGGGTGATGGATTATCTGGTGCAGATGGGCGTCGACCTGCGCCTGATGCCGCTGGCCCTGCGCACCCCCCCGGCCGAGATCAACGTGCTGGAGCCCGAGCAGATGGCCGATCTGCGCCTGACCACCCCGGCCGAGGGCTGACCCCTAGCGCCAGTCGCCCCCCGGGCGATAGCGCGCCACCACGCGCGGGCCGTCCAGCGCCGACAGGCTCAGCCAGCCATTGTCGAACAGCGCCCTGAGATCCGGATGCCGCGCCAGGATCGCGCCCATTGCGGCGGGGTCCGCGTCGATCAGCACCGACAGGCGCAGCGCGTCATGGACGGGCCGCGTGCCGTCATGCACCGCCTGCCAGGGCAGGCCCGCGCGCAGGGTGCCGCCGTTCCCCTCGACCACGCCGATGCCGCCGGTGACGTTGTGGATCAGCTTGTCGCCGCCCCCGAACACCCGCGGCGCCAGGGTCGAGCCGTAATATTGCAGGCTGATCCAGCTGGCCACGACCACCGGCGCGGTCAGGATCAGCTCCAGCACGCCGTGATCGGGGTCACGCGCGCGGTCATAGCTGTGCAGGAAGGCGCGCCCCTGCAGGTCCAGCCCCCGCGTGACGGATCGCGGCGCGGCGATGAAGGCCGCGCAGCCCGCCAGCCCCCATTCGGGCCGCGTCTCGGCCCAGTCCCGGGCGCGGGCGGCGACGGTGGCGGGGTGCGCGCCGGGCAGGCGGGGGCTGCGTTCGGCCCGCGCCAGGGCGCCTGCCTGATCCAGCCAGTGCCGCGCCTGATCCAGGTCACCCGCATGGCCTGGCGTCGGGTCATCCGCGAACAGGGTCACCCAGTCGGTGGTGGTGTCATGCAGGCCCGCCACGAAAACGGTGTCGTCGGGAATGGGCAGGCCCCGCTCGGCCAGCCCCGCCCGCGTGTCCGCCATGTTCAGCAGCCCCGCCAGCAGCCGGGCCGAGACCGCGCCGCTGCGCCCCCCGCAGGCCCCGCAGTGATAGGCGCTGGCATGGGGGTTGTTCGTCACCTGTGCGCCATGCCCGACCAGCAGGACCAACCGCGCAAAGCCTTGGGTCAGGCCCATCGCCCGCAGGATGCCCGCCGCCAGATCGGCCTGCGCCTGCGGCCCCGGATCGGGCGACAGGACCGGGCGCGGCGCGGCCTTGGCCGCATGAACCTGGCCCAGGGCGCCCTTCAGCAGCTTGGCACCGTAGAGCGGCCCCGCCGCCTCGATGAAGGCGAAGGACGATACCGCCGCCTGCCGGAACCGGCCCCAGGCCCGGGTGGCGCGCGCGGCGATGCGGGCGGTCTGCTCGGCCTCCGGGGTGCCCTGGCTGGAGGCGGTCAGCCCCGCGTTCAGCAGCACCGGCAGATGCGCCTCGGCCAGGGTCGAGGCCGGGCCGTGATGCGCCACCGGCAGGCCGAAAAAGCCCGCGAACCCGATCGTCTCGATCCCCGGCCCCTGCGATTCCAGTGCGCGGCGCAGCACCTCGGAGCGCACGTCGATGCAGAAGGCCGCCTGCACCGCAGGCCGCGCGGGGGCGGGGGCGGCCGGGGACAGGCCCGCCGTCAGCCGCCGCAGATGCGCCCGTTCGGCCGCATCCTGCAGGATCGCGTCCAGCACGTCGTCGGGGGTGGGCTCGACCGGCTCGGCATGGGCGTGGGCGATGGCCTGCCATTCGGCGGCCAAGTCGGGGTGACGCGCCAGCAGCGCCTGATCCCAGATCAGCCGGATCGCCAGCAGGTCGGTCAGCGTGCGGTCCTGCCCACCCGCCATCTGCGCCTGCCAGGCCAGATAGCGCGCATGCTGCGCCCATCCGCCCAGGTCGATCAGCAGCCGGTGGCAGGCGGTGGTCGCGCCCTCGGGCGTCAGCGACAGATCGTGCAGCGCCGCCAGGATGGCGCGTTCGGCGGTGTCGGGGCTGGCCGCGACATGGGCGCAAAAGCCGCGCAGGCCCGCGATTTCCGGCGTCAGGTCATGGACCGCCCAATCCCGCCATGCGCGAAAGCAGTCCAGCCCCGGCGCGGGCGTCCACAGCGCCTGACCCTGATCGAACCGCCCCGCCGCCCACAGCCCCGTGCAGCGCGCGATCAGCGCGGGCCAGTCGATGCCCGTCCGCGCGGCGGCCAGATCGGCCACCGTGGGCAGGGCGCGGGGCGCAGGCGCGGGGGCGTACATCCGCGCCTTCAGCATCGCCAGATCGACGGGTTTCAGCGGATGCGGGCTGGCGATCAGCGCGCAGGCCAGGTCGTCATCGGTGATCGATCCGTCGGCGACTTGGGCCGCCAGCGCCGCGCGGGGCTGCGTCAGCGCGATGCCCGCGACGCGCGACAGGCGGGCCTGGGCGGTGGGCAGATCCTCGGTGGCCTGGCCCAGGAAGGGGTTCACGGCGACCGTCGCCTCCAGCGGAAAGGCCGGGGGGATGGCGCGGGCGGCGGCCATGGCCGCGTCCAGCAGGGCTGCGTCCAGATCGGGGGTGATGGCGGGATGGTTCAGGAACATGGCAACCTCGGATGTGAAAGGGGGTCAGGACCGGGCGGTGCGGAAACCGCCCGCCAGCCGGTCGAACAGCGCGTTCAGATAGAGGCCGTTGGCCAGGTGCACCCGCAGCGCCGCCGCCGCCGGGTGCCAGGCCCAGAGCGGGAACAGCGCCTGCGCCACCGCCACCAGCCCGAAGGAGGCCAGCGCCAGCACGATCAGCGCCCATTCCAGCGCACCGGGCACCGGCGGCTGCGGCAGCTGCCCGCCCCAGGCCAGCGCCGCGCCCAGGTGAAACCCGAAATAGCCCACCGCGCTGGCCAGCGCCGCCAGACCTGTGCGCCGCGTCAGCGCGACGGGGGCCGCATCGGCCAGCCCCTGCGCGATCAGATAGGCCACGCCCAGGATCAGGATCGCGCCAAGCGCCAGCCCCTGCGCCGATTTCGGCGCGCCCAGCTGCTGGAACACCAGCGCCACCCCCGCATAGATCAGCAGCGCCAGGCCAAAGGCGCGGGCCACGGCCCAGGTCCCCGGCACGGCCACGGGGCCGGGCTTGCGGTTGCGGGCCACATCCTCGACCGCCTGGCCCGAGGACAGGAAGGCATGTGCCTTGTACAGCGAATGGGCCACGATATGCAGCATCGCCAGCGCCCAGAGCCCCAGCCCGCATTGCAGCAGCAGGAACCCCATCTGCGCCACGGTGGACCAGGCCAGCGCCGTCTTGACTGCGCTTTGCGTCAGCATGACCGCCGCGCCGAACAGCGCCGTGAACCCGCCCAGCATGACCAGTGCCGCCATCGCGCCGGGGCTGGCCTGCATCAGATCGGCGGTGCGGATCAGCAGCAGCCCGCCGCCGTTCACGATGCCCGCATGCAGCAGGGCCGAGACCGGGGTCGGCGCCTCCACCACCTCGGTCAGCCAGCCGTGCAGCGGAAAGGCCGCCGTCTTGAGCGCCGCCGCCAGCACCAGCAGGGCCGCCGCCAGCGTCGGCACGCGCTCCGCCGCGGCGGCGATCGCGTCCAGATCGGTCGTACCGATCGCGCGCCAGATCACCGCGCAGGCCACCAGCGCCGCCAGATCGCCCGCCGCCCAGACCCGCGCGAATTTCGACGCGGCCCGCCGCGCGGCAGGCCGGTCCGCGCGAAACAGCAGCAGCTGGCGCAGGATCACGCCCGCCACCGCAAAGCCCGCTGTCATCAGGATCAGGCTGCCCGCCTGCACGATCACCATGACCGCCGCGAGACAGGCCAGAATGCCCGCCAGCGCGGCAGGCTGACCCGGCTCTGCCCGCAGATAGGTGCGGGAGTAACGCAGCACGACCCAGCCCACGAAGCCGACCAGCAGCCCCATGGTCACCCCCACCGCGTCCAGCCGCAGCGACAGCCCGGCGGCCAGATCCAGCCGCGCGGGACCGGTCAGGATCAGCTGCACCAGCCCCCCGGCCATCAAGGCCAGCGCGGCCAGGCCTGCCGCCTCAGCCAGGGCGGGGGGGGATTTGCGGCGAAGGATCAGGCTGGCGGCCAACAGCAGCGGTGGGGCCAGAAACGACAGGGGGAACAGCATCGGCACACCTTGGGGCGAATTTCGGTCACCGGCAGCGATACCCTATGGCGTAACTTTCAAAAATTACATATTTTAGGATCAAACGTTCTGTCTGATGGATGAATCATGAACCTGCACCACCTACGCCTGTTTCGCGCCGTCGCGATGGATGGCACGCTGACCGGGGCGGCGCGCAGCCTGAACCTGTCGCAATCGGCGCTGTCCACCCAGCTGCGCACGCTGGAGGCCGCGTTGGGGCACGACCTGTTCGACCGCCAGGGCCGCGGCCTGGCCCTGACCGAGGCCGGGCGCATCGCGCTGGACCATGCCGAGACGATCTTTCGCACCGCCGACGACCTGGCCGCCACGCTGCGCGAGACGGGCCGCGCACGCCGGGCGCTGCGGGTCGGGGCGCTGGCCACGCTGTCGCGCAACTTTCAGATGCAGTTCCTGCGCCCGCTGATCGGGCGCGCCGATGTCGAGGTGGTGCTTCGGTCCGGCGCGCAGGCCGATCTGCTGCGCGGGTTGGAGGCGATGGCGCTGGACGTGGTGCTGACCAACCACGCGCCCGCCCGCGATGCGGTCAGCCCCTGGCTGGTGCATCGGCTGGCCGAACAGCCGGTGGGCCTGATCGGGCGTAGCGATCTGGTGCCTGCGGGGATGGGGCTGCGCGATCTGCTGGGGGCGGTGCCGCTGGTGCTGCCGGTGCGGGACACGGCGCTGCGGGCGGGGTTCGATGCGCTGCTGGCGCGGCTGTCGGTGGTGCCGGGGATCGCGGCCGAAGCCGACGACATGGCCATGCTGCGCCTGCTGGCGCGCGAGGGGGCGGGGCTGGCGGTGATTCCGCCCATCGTTGTCCAGGACGAGTTGCAATCGGGCCTGCTGACCGAGGCCGCGCGGCTGGACAGCCTGACCGAGACCTTCTTTGCCGTCACCCAGCAGCGGCGGTTCCCAAACGCGCTGCTGGCCGCGCTGCTGGCGCCTGAGGCCTGAGCCTCAGCGCCGCCCCAGCAGCCGCGCGGCCAATGGCGCCAGCAGGATCACCAAGACGATCCGCAGGATGTGGTGGCTGACCACATAGGCCAGATCGGCCCCGGCAATGATGGCGATCACCACCATCTCGGCCTGGCCACCGGGCAGGAAGGCCAGGAAGGCGTCCAGCGCCGGGGCCAGCCCCAGCAGATAGACGATTTCCAGAAAGATCAGGCTGATGACCGCCAGGACCAGCGAATAGAGCAGCCCCGCCGTCACGTCGATGCGCAGCTCTCGTCCGGTGATGCCCACATATTTCACGCCCACCGCGATGCCGATGAAGAATTGCGCGGCCTGGATAATCTCAGCCGGGGGGCGGGTCTGGATGATGCCGGTCAGCGACAGCGCCGCGGTCAGGATCATCGGCCCCAGGATCGAGGCGCCGAACAGGCCCACCCGTTCGGCGATCTTCCAGCCCAAAAAACCCGCGGCCACCATCAGCGCGATCTGGTCCCAGGCCACCGACGAGATCGGCGCGCCCGGCGGCTGCGAGAGGTCCACCGACCAGTAGAGCGTCATGATCAGCGGCGCGACCGTGACGATGACCAGCACGCGGGTCGCGTGGATCAGCGACAGGGCGCGGATGTCGCCCCCGGCCTCCTCTCCAAAGACCAGCATGTCCTGCAGCCCGCCGGGCATGGCGGCATACCAGGCCGTCGGGTGGTCAAAACCGAAGCCTTTGCGAAATAGCGGATACCCCACCAGCGCGATCACCGCGATGAAGACCGGCACGATGGCCAGTGAGCCTGCGATGGCGGGCAGGCCGGTCAGAACCTCGGGCGTGATCGAGGCGCCCACGGCCACGCCCAGAAAGGTCCGCATGAACACGCCGAACTGGCCCGCGCCCTGCATCCGCACGCCGCACAGCGCGACGGCCAGACAGGCCAGCATCGGCCCCAGCAGCCAGGGCAGCGGCAGGCCCAGCATCAGGAACACCAGCGCGCCCACCAGGGCCGCGCCGAAGGCGGTCAGGCGTTTAGTCAATCGTAAGCTCTTCCAGAAGGGCCGCGTATTGGGCGCCGTGCATGTCGCGGTCGCTGGCCGCGCCTTGGATCACCGGGCGGGGCAGACTGAACTTGATCACGCGCAAATCGGGAATGTCGAACCGCTTCAGCGTCTCGGGCGCGGTGCGATACAGCGCGGCCACGCGGTCCGTGGACAGATCGCTGGTCAGGCGGTCATAGACGGCCGGATCGTCGCAGAAGACGTCGATGGTCACCCAGAACGGTCCGGCATTCTTGGACCGCACCTTGAGCACCAGATCGCCAAGCGTCGTCATGGGGTCACCTCGGTCACGGTCAGTCGGAACGCCGACATGGGGTCATCCAGCGCCATCACGTGGTTCAGCGCGAATTCATACAGCGGCCCGCGATCGGTCGTGGCGGGCGAATAGGGGAAGGCGAACGTCGGCAGCTCCTCGTCGTCAGTCAGCGGGTAATGCAGGACGAAGGGGTTGATCAGCTTGCCGATCTCGGCGGCCTCGGCTTGGGTCCGGGCGGTGACGATGCCCAGGACGCCGACCTCGACCGGGCTGCCGGTGCGGTTCTCCAGCGGGCCAAGCGCGCCATTCACGCCGATCAGGCGGAACTCCAGCCCGTAGTCGGCGGGGTCCAGGCCCATGCGCGTGGCGATCTCTGCCTGCAGAAAGCCGGTCAGGCGGTCGACCCAGGCCTGCGCGTTCTGCGCGTAATGGGCGTTGCGCAGGATCGCCAGGATAGTGGTCTGCCAGCCCGCGATGCGTGCGCCCTCCAGCTTGACCGTGTAGGGGCCGGGCACCCAGGACGACCCCTCGACCCGAACGCGGCGGTCGTCCAGCGCGGTGTATCGCGCCCCGGTCACGTCCAGATACCCGCCCGGTTCATAGAGCCGGAATGGGTCGGAATTCTCATAGAGCATATGCGCGGACACCGAATGCGGCGTGCAGCGCGCGCCATCGGCAAGCGGTTCGACCGTAAAGCCGTCGTGGTCGAAATCGACCATGATCACGCCTGAGGTCGGGTTCGTCGAACACAGCGCGCCGCATTCCGCGATCTTGGCGCCGTGCCAGACGCCGCCTGCCGCGTCCCCGCGCGACAGGGGCAGGGCGGCGATGGTGGCGGTGTCGGTCGTGCGGCCCGCGATGACGATATCGGCGCCGGTGGCCAGCGCGGCCTGGATCTGTTCCGCGCCCGCCAGCGCCACGATGTTGGTCAGATCGTCCAGCCGGATGTCGGGGGCGGGGGGCAGGGGGCTGATGCGACCGGCCTCCAGCGCCTCGGCCACGCGGGCGGTGGGCTGCTGGGAATAAAGGCGCGCCACGCGCAGGGTCTGGCCCAGTTCGCGGGCCAGCTCGACCGTGATGTCGAACATCCAGTCCACCGTGCTGTCGGTGCCGCAGGTGCCCGCGGTGCCGATGACCAAGGGCACGCCGGCCTGCGCGCGCGCCTGCATCAGGCTGCGCCATTCCGATTTCGTCGCCGCGCGCGAGTATTTCGACTGGCCCGCGCCAAGGCTGAAGGGCCCACTGTCAGTGGACCCTCCGTCGATGCAGATGATGTCGGGGGACAGGGCCACGCCGCGTTCCAGTGCCGCCCGGTCAAAGCCCAGGCCCAGAACGCCCGAGGGCACCAGAACGCGTGTGGTCATGTCAATCCTCGTTCAGGGTCGGGTCGTGGGGGACCGCAGGCTTCTTCAGGATTCGGCGCAGAAAGATCGGTGCGACAAAACCGACAATTGCCGCGATCAACAAGCCGATAGCGATGGGCGAGGACAGCAGATACCACCAGTCGCCGTTGGACAGCACCATGGCACGGCGCAGGTTGTCCTCCATCGCGTTGCCCAGCAGGATGCCCAGGATCACCGGAACCGTGGGAATGCCCAGCTTGCGCATGACATAACCCAGCACCCCGAAAGCCACCATCAGCAGCATGTCAAAGCTGGACCCGGTCAGCGAATAGATGCCCACAAAGGCGATCATCGTGACGCCCGGCAGCAGCACCCAGGCCGGCACCGACAGGATCTTGACGAAGACCTTGACCATGGGGACGTTCATCAGCAGCAGGACCACGTTGGCGATCAGCAGCGACGCGATCAGCGACCACACCACCTCGGGGCGTTCCGCGAACAGCAGCGGCCCCGGCGTGATGTTCAGCGTCAGCAGCAGCGCCAGCAGGACCGCCGTGGTGCCCGAACCCGGCACGCCAAGCGTCAGCATGGGCACCAGCGCACCGCCGGCGGCGGCGTTGTTGCCCGCCTCGGGGGCGGCGACGCCCTTGGGGTTGCCCTTGCCAAAGCTGGCCTTGTCGGCGCCCTTGGCGACCGATTTCTCGGCCATGTAGGCCAGAAACGATCCCAGGGACGCGCCCGCGCCAGGCAGGACGCCCGCGACAAAGCCGATGCCCGTGCCGCGCAGCATCGCGCCGCTGGTCTGCTTGAGCATCCGCCAGGGGACCAGGATCTTGCCCAGCTTGACGCCGATGGCGCTGTCCTTGCCGTGGCTTTCGATGAAGTGGAACACCTCGGCCACCGCGAACAGGCCGACGATGGCGACCAGGAAATCGACCCCGTCCATCAGGTGCAGTTCACCAAAGGTGAAGCGCGGCATGCCGGTGGTCTTGTCCATGCCGATCATGGCGATGCCAAGACCGATGGCGGCGGCCATCGCGGTCTTGGCCTGGTTCGACGATCCGATCCCGCCCAGGGTGCAGAAGGCCAGCATGTACAGCGCGAAATATTCCGCCGGGCCGAACTGATAGGCGACCCGCGCCAGATAGGGCGCAAAGATCATCAGGCCGATCGTGGCCAGCATGGCGCCCACGAAGGACGCCACGCCCGACACGACCAGCGCCTCGGAGGCTTTGCCCTGTTTCGCCATGGGATAGCCGTCCAGGGTGGTCATCATCGCAGGCTCGTCGCCCGGAATGTTCAGCAGGATCGAGCTGATCCGCCCGCCATACATCGCGCCGTAATAGACCGAGGTCAGCAGCACCAGCGCCGAGATCGCGTCCAGCCCCATCGAGAAGCTGATCGGGATCAGCAGCGCCACGCCGTTCGACGGCCCTAGGCCCGGCAGCGCGCCGATGATCGTGCCGACGAAGCAGCCGATGATCGCCAGCATCAGCGTATAAGGCGTCAGGGCGATGGAGAAACCCATCGCCAGATTGGCCAGTGTTTCCATGATCTTAGAACCCCATTCCGGCGGGAAGGCCACGCAGGCCCAGTCCCAGGATGACGCGGAAAAGCACGAACAGACCCACCGACAGGCCCAGGCCCGTGATCGCCGAACGAACCGGATTGCCGCCGATCTGCCAGCTGAGGATGCCCGCCACGATCGCCGTCGGGATCAGGAACCCAAGCTGAGAGATCGCCTGCGAATAGCCCATCAGCACCACCAGCGCGATGCCCAGCTGCAGGACCATCGGGCCCGCGGGCCAGTCCTCGTCGGGGTCCGGGCGCAGGATCATCACCAGCGAACACAGGATGACGACCGCCGCCACCAGATAGGGGAACACCCGCGGCCCGACGGGATCGGACATGAAGCTGGTCTGGATGCCGCGCGCACTGAGGATATACCCCAGTGCGACGATCAGCATGAACGCTCCGAAGAAACGGTCGCCCCGGGTCATTGCACCAGACCGATCTCGCGCGAGATGTCCTGGACGTCCGCGATGCTCTGGTTGACGAAGGCTTCGAACTCGTCGCCGAAGAGGGCGTAGGATTCCAGGCCGTTCTCGGCCATCACGGCCTGCCACTGCTCGGATTCGCCGACCTGGCGCAGCATGTCGACCCATTTGTCATAGTCTTCGTCGCTGACGTCCTTGGGGACATAGACGCCGCGCCAGTTCATCGACACGCTGTCGATGCCCTGCTCCTTGGCGGTGGGCACGTCGTCGAAACCGGCCACGCGCTCCTCGGACAGGACCGCGATGGGGCGCACGTCGCCCGAGCGGATAAAGCCGGTGATCTCGGACAGATCGCCCGTCATAGCCTGCGCGAAACCGCCGACGGTCTGGGTGATGGCATCCGCGCCGCCGTCCAGGCCGATATACTTGACCGAGCGCATGTCCTCGAACCCGGCCTCGTTCAGCAGCATCAGCACCTTGAGGTGGTCATAGCCGCCGACGGCGGATCCGCCCGCGAACGCCACGCTGGCCGGATCGGCCTTCACCGCCTCGACCAGATCGGTCAGGTTTTGGAACGGGCTGTCCTGCGCCACGACGATTACGCCGGGATCACCGCCGATCGAGCCGACCCACCGCACCTGGTCCGCCGTGGCGCCCGCAAAGGCGTTCTGTGCCAGGCGCGTGGTCGTGGACGACGACGCCGCGACGAAGACCTCGGGGTCGCTGCCGCGCTTGCTGACGACCTGGGTATAGGCCACGCCGCCACCGGCACCGGCCAGGTTGGTGACCTGCACCATGTTGGGCACCAGCCCCAGTTCGGTCATGATCCGGCCGATCTGGCGGCAGGTAAAGTCCCAGCCACCGCCGGGGTTGGCGGGTGCGATGCATTCGGCGGCGCTGGCCGGAATGGCAACGGTCATCAGCAGCGCAGCAGCGGCTGCACGGGTCCAGATTTTCATGGTGTCCTCCCAGACATGTCCCGCATTGGTCGCGGGCTTGCGGGGTCAACCATTTGGTGAAAAGCTGACACGAACCTGTCACCCGATGCCTGAAAGTTCAGCGGATGCGTTTTCTTCTGGTCGAAGACAGCGAGGATCTGGCCCGCGCCGTCGCCTCGCGGCTGGCGATGGAGGGGCATGGGGGTGGACCATGCCGCCACCCTGGCCGATGCGCGGCATTTTCTGGAAAGCGTCCCTTACGATCTGATCCTGCTGGATATTTCACTGCCCGATGGGGACGGGCGCGATTTCCTGGTGCGTGAACGGGCAGCGCGGCGGGACACCCCGGTGATCATGATGACGGCCAGCGCCTCGGTCAGCGACCGGGTCGGCACGCTGGATCAGGGTGCCGACGATTACATCACCAAGCCCTTCGATTTCGGCGAATTGCAGGCCCGGTGCCGGGCTGTGCTGCGCCGCCATGCGGGGGCGGCGGACAGCCGGCGCCATTTCGCGGGCTTTGTCTTCGATGCGTTGGCGGCCACCGTGACCGTAGGCCCCGAGACCCGAGAGCTGCGCGCCCGAGAGCTGCGCCTGCTGGAGATCCTGCTGTCGCGCTCCGGTCAGGCCTATTCCAAGGCGCATCCGATCGACCGGCTGTTCTCGTTCGACGAGGAGGTCAGCGACAACGCGATCGAGGTCTATGTCGGCCGCCTGCGCCGCAAGCTGGAGGGGTCGGGCGCACGGCTGGAGACGCTGCGCGGCGTCGGCTATCGGCTGATTCCCGAATGACGCCGCGCGTTTGGCGCCGCTGGCTGGAACCGGCGCGGCTGCGGTCGCTGCGGCACAGGCTGGTCTGGCAGTTCCTGGTCCTGTCCGCGCTGCTGGTGGCGGGGTTGTTCCTGACGGTGGGCTGGGTGGCCGAACGCGCGTCCCGAGCGTCGCAGGACGCGGTGCTGGGTGCCGCCGTCACCGCCATCGCCGAAGGCATCCGCAGCGTCGACGAGGGGCTGGAGATGGATCTGCCCTATGCGACCTTTTCCATGCTGGGCGCGATGGGGGACGAGCGGATCTTTTACGCCGTCACGGTTGGCGGGCAGGTCGTCACCGGATACGAGGGGCTGCCGCAGCCCCCGGTGGTGCCCGACGGGGTGGCGCCGGTCTTTTGGCGGGCCGACTATCAGGGGGCGGCGCTGCGGCTGGCCTCGGTCGCGCGGCCGATGCTGATCGATCAGCGGCTGTCGCAGGTCACGGTCAGCCTGGGCCAGACCCGCCAGGGCCAGGCCGCGATCGCGCGCGAGACCGCGCTTGGCGCGACCTGGGTGGCGCTGGCCTTTCTGGCGCTTGCGCTGCCGGTCGCGCTGTTGGCGGCGCAGGCGGTGCTGGCGCCGGTCCAGCGGCTGGCCGAGGTGGTGTCAGCGCGCGGGCCCCGCGACCTGTCGCCCGTCCGCCACCCCGCGCCCCGCGAACTGGCGCCGCTGCTGCGCGCGCTGAACGGGCTGATCGCGCGCCTGCGCGCCGCGCTGGAGCTGGCCGAGACCTTCATCTTCCGCGCACCGCATCCGCACGCCCCTGTCGCTGGTCCGCACCGAGGCCGAGCTGGCCCTGTCCGAGACGACCGACCCCGCCACCCGCGCCCGCCTGCGCCGCATGGTCCGCGCCATCAACGAAAGCAGCCGCTCGGCCAGCCAGATCCTGGACCATGCGATGGTGATGTATCGCAGCGACCAATTCGACGCGGGGCCGGTCGATCTGTCGGTGCTGACCGCATCCGTCCTGCGCGCCATCCGCCCCCTGGCCGAGATGCGCGACATCACGATCGTCGCGCGGGGGCTGGACAGCGCCTGCCCGGTGGTCGCAGATGAACGCATGCTGGAGATCGCGCTGCGCAACATCCTGGACAATGCGGTGAAATATTCCGATGCTGATGGCCGCATCACGCTGGATCTGGCGCGCCAGGGCCGCGAGGCCGTGCTGACCCTGGCCGATGAAGGGCGCGGGTTTCAGGGCGACCCAAGCCGCCTGCTGGACCGTTTCCACCGGGGGGCCAATGTGGGCGACGTGGCCGGGTCGGGCCTGGGCCTGACCATCGTGGCCGAGGTCGCCGCCGCCCATCGCGGCCGGTTCCGGCTGACCCCGCGCGACACGGGGGGAACATGCGCCGTCTTGTCCTTGCCGCTGGCCTGATCCTGGCGGGCCTGGCCCCCGCCCGCAGCTTCGAGATCGAGGCCGAGCGTCTGTTCGGCCCGCCCGACGGCGCGGTCATCCAGGTGCTGTCCACCACCGACACCCAGGCCTTTGCCCCGGTCCTGGCCGATTTCGCGGCCCGCCATCCCGGCCATGCGATCCGGTATGTGCAGGCCTCCTCGACCCAGATCCAGCAGGCCATCGCGCAGGAGGGGGCGCGGTTCGACATGGTCATCTCATCGGCGATGGACCTGCAGATGCGGCTGGTCAATGACGGCTATGCCGCGTCGGCCGCGCCCCATGCGCCGGACCTGCCGCCTTGGGCGCGGTGGCGCGACCAGCTGTGGGGGATCGCGCTGGAGCCGGTGGTGACGCTGGCCTCGCGCCAGGCCTTTGTCGATATTCCCGTCCCGCGCACCCGGCGCGACCTGATCGCGGCGCTGCGCGCCAATCCGGGGCGGTTCCAGGGGCGCGTGGCGACCTATGATCCGCGCATCGCGGGTGTGGGGTATTTCCTGCTGGCGCAGGACGACCAGGTGTCCGACGGGTTCTGGCGCCTGGCCGAGGTGATGGGGCGGCTGAACGCGCAGCTCTACTGCTGTTCGGGCGACATGTTCGACGATCTGCGCGCGGGTCGGCTGTCGGTGGTCTATAACGTGGTGGCCAGCTATGCCGCGCGCTATCGCCCCGACGATCCCGACCTGATCCAGATCGCCGATGAGGATTACACCCTGGCCATCGTGCGTTCGGCGTTTCTGCCGGTGGACGCGCCCGACCCAGTAGGGGGGCGGCTGCTGCTGTCCTATCTGCTGTCGCCCCCCGCGCAGGCGCTGATCGAGGCCGCCAGCGGCGTGTCGCTGACCCGCAGCGCCGCGACCGCGCCCAGCCTGCGGCCGATCCGACTGGATGCGGGGCTGCTGGTCTATTCCGACAGGCTGCGGCGCGGCGGATTGCTGGCCGAATGGCAGGCCGCGCTGATCCAGCCCAGCACGCCGCCCGCGCGGTGAAGCAAGGGCCCCGGATCGCGCCGGGGCCCTGTGGTCATGCTATTCCGCGGCCATCCGGTCGGCGGTGGGGTAATCGACATAGCCCTGCGCGCCGCCCGCATAAAAGGTCGACGGGTCCTGTTCGTTCAGGGGCAACCCGCGGCGGAACCGCTCGGGCAGGTCGGGTGTCGCGATGAAGTCGCGCCCGAAGGCCACGGCATCGGCCCGGCCCTCGGCCAGCAGGGCGGCGGCACTTTCGCGGGTCAGACCCTCGTTCGCGATGACCGGGCCGCCAAAGGCGTCGCGGATCGCGTCCAGCAGGCTGTCGGGGCCGATATGCTCGCGCAGGCACAGGAAGGCCACGCCGCGCGCGCGCATGTCGCGGGCCACCTGCGTGAACAGGGCGCGCGGGTCGCTGTCGCCCATGTCATGGCTGTCGCCGCGCGGCGCCAGATGAACGCCCACCCGGTCTGCGCCCCAGACGCCCACCACCGCATCGGTGATCTCGTTCAGGAACCGGACGCGGTTCTCGATGCTGCCGCCATACTGGTCCTGACGGGTGTTGCTGCGCTCCTGCAGGAACTGGTCGATCAGATAGCCGTTCGCGGCGTGGATCTCGACCCCGTCAAAGCCCGCATGGCGCGCGTTCTCGGCCGCCTGGCGATAGGCGTCGACGATGCCGGGGATCTCTTCGGTGGTCAGGGCGCGGGGCGTCACATAGGCGCGCTTGGGGCGCAGCAGGCTGACATGCCCGTCCGGCTGGATCGAGGACGGCGCCACGGGCAGCTGCCCGCCCAGCAGTTCGGGGTCCGAGATGCGGCCCACATGCCACAGCTGCAGATAGATCAGACCGCCACGCTCGTGCACCGCGCGCGTCACTTTGGACCAGCCCGCGATCTGGTCTTCGTTCCAGATGCCGGGCGTCGCCTCATAGCCCACGCCCATGGGCATGATGCTGGTCGCCTCGGACAGGATCAGGCCGGCGCCGGCGCGCTGGCTGTAATACTCGACCATCAGGTCGTTGGGCACGCGCACATCGCCCGCGCGCGACCGCGTCAGGGGCGCCATCACGATCCGGTTGCGCAGCGTCACCGCCCCCAGGGTCAGCGGTTCGAACATCGAGGACATCGCGTCCTCCTTTCCTTGATCTTGCTTGTGGGGCCTTGCGGTCCGGGAATTTCTGCGCGGGACCATCGCCCCGCCCGGCAGCAACTGTGCGCGCCGCGACCCGATTTCAAGACCGCCTGCCGCGTCGTCACAACGCCGTCACCGATGCGAAAAAACCTGTCCCGGCCTGCGGCGGCATCTTCCATGTGAGCGGTTCCGCGACTATCCAGGAACACATGGATATCATGTTGCTTACCACCTTCACCGCCGTGCTGTTCCTGCTGATCGCGGCGGCCGAGCCGCTGGCGGCCCGGCTGTCGCTGCCGTTCAGCGTGATGCTGGCGGCGGTGGGCATCCTGATCGGGGGCGGGGCGCTGTTCCTGTTGCGCACCAACCTGACCGATACGCTGAACCCGGTGGCTGAAAGCATCCTGTCGCTGCCCATCCGCTCCAGCGTGTTCCTCTATGTGTTCCTGCCGACGCTGATCTTTCAGGCCACGCTGGAGATGAACATCCGCCGGATGATGGATGACTGGGTGCCCATCATGACGCTGGCGGTGGTCGCGGTGGTCGCGGCGACGCTGACCATCGGCTATGCGCTGCACTGGGCGGGGGTGCCGCTGATGGTGGGCCTGTTGATCGGGGCGATCGTGTCCACAACCGACCCGTCCGCCGTGGTCACCATCTTTCGCAGCCTGTCGGCCCCCAAGCGCCTGTCGCGCATCGTCGAGGGCGAAAGCCTGCTGAACGATGCGGCCGCCATCGCGCTGTTCGGGCTGTTCCTGTCCTATGTCATGCTGGGCGTGCCGAACCCCAGCCTGGCCGAGGCATTGGGACAGTTCCCCGGCCTGATCGTCGGCGGTGTCGCCGCCGGTTGGGTGGTCGCGCGGGTCGCGCTGATGCTGATGGGGCTGTTCGGGCGGTTCGAGACGGCGCAGATCTCGGTCTCGGTCGCGGTGCCCTATCTGGCCTATATCGGGGCCGAACAGCTGCTGGGCGCGTCGGGCGTGATCGCTGTCGTGGTGGCGGGCCTGACGCTGAACCTGATGGGGCCGGGTCGCCTGACGCCGGCCTTCTGGGTGAACCTGCGCGAGGTCTGGGGCCTTCTGGCGCATTGGGCGGGGGCGCTGATCTTTATCCTGGCGGCGCTGCTGATCCCGCGCCTGCTGGGCGAGGTGCGGCTGAACGACCTGTATCTGATCGGGGTCGTGGTGATCGCGGCCTTTGTCGCCCGCGCGCTGATCCTGTTTCTGCTGCTGCCCCTGCTGACCAGCATGCGCCTGTCGCCCAAGATCCAGCACCCCTACCGCATGGCGATCATGTGGGGGGGGCTGCGCGGCGCGGTCACGCTGGCGCTGGCGCTGGCGGTCACCGAAAACCTGCGCGTCCCGGTCGAGACCAAGCGCGTCGTTGGGATCCTGGCCACGGGCTTTGCGCTGTTCACGCTGATCGTGCAGGGCACGACGCTGCGGTGGGTCATCGGCCTGCTGGGCCTGGACAAGCTGTCGCCGCTGGACCGGGCGCTGTCCAATCAGGTGGTCGCCGTCGCGCTGCAGACGGTGCGCGAGGGCGTGGCCTCGGTCACCGAAAATTACGACCTGACCCGAGAAACCGTCCGATCCGAGGCCAAGCGTTTCGCCGCCCGCCTGGACAGCGCGGTCGAGGCCGCCGAGGCCGACGACAATGCCCAGATCCTGGACCGCGACCGCATCACCTTGGGGCTGATCGCCCTGGCCGCGCATGAACGCGAGGTGATCGTCCAGCGGTTCCGCGAACGCGCGATCTCGGCGCGGCTGTCGGAGCAGGCGCTGTCCGACGCCGATCGCCTGATCGAGGGCGCGCGTCAGGGCGGACGCACGGGCTATCAGCGGGCGGCGCGCTCCAGCCTGCGCTATGGGCCGGCGTTCCGGTTCGCGGCCTTCCTGCGAAACAGGCTGGGCATCGC
This sequence comes from Paracoccus sp. SCN 68-21, assembly GCF_001724535.1. Taxonomy (NCBI): domain Bacteria; kingdom Pseudomonadati; phylum Pseudomonadota; class Alphaproteobacteria; order Rhodobacterales; family Paracoccaceae; genus Paracoccus; species Paracoccus sp. SCN 68-21. Next base: position 43,058 of record NZ_MEES01000014.1, read on the forward strand.
GGGACCGTTGGGCCGCATGACCGCCGACCGGTTCGAGATGCTGCTGGGCAAGCGGCTGATCCTGCGCGACCTGCACGGTTTCATCGACCGGCGCATCCGCCGCATCCACGGCCGTCGCGTGGCCGAGCTGCTGCACGAGCTGCTGCAGCGCCGCATCGAGGCGGTCGAGACCGCGCTGTCGGGCCTGCGCCTGCAATTCCCCGGCTATGCCGAGGAGCTGGAGCGCCGCTTTATCCGCCGCACCGCCCTGCGTCTGGAAGAGCGCGAATATAACGCCCTGCGCGATGACGGGCTGATCGGTGCCGAGGTTCACATCCAGCTGATGGACGACATCCGCCGCCGTCGCCAGCAGACCGAAAGCCGCCCCACGCTGGATCTGGCGCTGCGCAAGAACCAGGTGGTCCGGCAATTCCCGCTGTTTGGCGATCTGGACGATGCCGAGCTGAAGCGCTTGGGCCGCGAGATCCGCACCCGCTATGTCAATGCAGGCCATGTGATCACGCGCAAGGACACGCCCGCGCGGTCGGTGTTCTTCGTGGCTTCGGGCGCGGTGGAACAGGAGGTTGCGGGCCAGACCACGCGGCTTGGCCGCGGAGAGATGTTCGGCCAGATGGGCGTGCTGACCCGCCGCATCCGCCGCGCCGAGGTGCGCGCGATCACGCCGACCACGCTGCTGGTGCTGGACGAGGCGGGCTTTCGGCGGCTGCTGAAACGCTCGGCCGCGCTGCGGCGCGCGGTGCGCGACAGCGTCGTGGGCAAGACCGTCGCCGAAGAGGTGCTGCGCATGCCCGAACTGGCCCAGGACGCCCCGCCCGATCAGCGCACCCCGCCCACGCCTCCGGCCGCGCCGCCGATGCCCGCCGACCCCGCGCCGCTTGGCGATTCCGCACCAACCCGCTAGACCCACGCTGACGACCCCGACGACAAGGCCCCCTGCCATGGACATTCCCGCCCAGACCGCCACCCGCATCGCCCGCCAGATCGCCACCGAAATCGGCGCGAACCCCGCGCAGGTGACCGCCGCCGCCGACCTGCTGGACGGGGGCGCGACCGTTCCCTTTGTCGCGCGCTATCGCAAGGAGGTCACGGGCGGGCTGGACGACACCCAGCTGCGCACCCTGGCCGAGCGGCTGTCCTATCTGCGCGAGATGGAGGCGCGGCGGGCCTCGATCCTGGGGTCGATCCGCGATCAGGGCAAGCTGACCGACGATCTGGCCCGCGCCATCGGCACGGCCGAGACCAAGGCCGCGCTGGAGGACATCTATCTGCCCTTCAAGCCCAAACGCCGGACCAAGGCGATGATCGCGCGCGAGAACGGGCTGGAGCCGCTGTTGCGCGCCATCCAAGCCGATCCGTCGCGCGATCCGGCCGCGCTGGCCCCGGCCTATCTGTCCGAGGCCGTGGACAGCCCCAAGGCCGCCCTGGACGGCGCCCGCGACATCCTGGTCGAGGAGCTGTCGGAGAACGCCGAGGTCCTGGGCCCCCTGCGCGATTTCATGCGCCGAGACGCCCGCATCAGCGCCCGCGTGGTCCCCGGCAAGGAGGAGGCGGGCGCCAAGTTCAGCGACTATTTCGCCCATTCCGAAGGCTGGTCGGGCATTCCCGGCCACCGCGCTCTGGCCATCCTGCGCGCCGCCAAGGAAGAGGTCGTGACCATCGAGATCGCCCCCGAACCCGAGACCGGCACCGCGCGGGCCGAGGGGATCGTGGCCCGCGGTCTGGGCGCGGTGGGGCAGGGGCCGGGCGCCGAGTGGCTGCGCGGGGTCGCGGGCTGGGCGTGGCGGGTGCGGCTGTCGAACACGATGTATATCGACCTGCTGACCGAGTTGCGCGCCCGCTCCCATGCCGAGGCGATCCAGGTCTTTGCCCGCAACCTGCGCGACCTGCTGCTGGCGGCACCCGCCGGGCCGCGCGCGACCTTGGGGCTGGACCCCGGCATTCGGACCGGGTGCAAGATCGCGGTGGTGGACGGCACCGGCAAGCTGCTGGACACCGCGACCATCTATCCGTTCCAGCCCAAGAACGACCTTCGCGGGGCCGAGGCCACGCTGCTGGCGCTGATCGCGAAACATGGCGTCGACCTGATCGCCATCGGCAACGGCACCGCCAGCCGCGAAAGCGAGCGCCTTGTCGCCGATGTGCTGAAACGCCTGCCCAAGGGCGTCAAGGCGCCCACCAAGGTGATCGTCTCCGAGGCCGGGGCCTCGGTCTATTCCGCCTCCGAACTGGCCGCGAAGGAGTTCCCGGACCTGGATGTCAGCCTGCGCGGCGCGGTCAGCATCGCGCGGCGCCTGCAGGACCCGCTGGCCGAGCTGGTCAAGGTGCCGCCGCAATCGATCGGCGTGGGGCAGTATCAGCATGACGTGGATCAGCGCCAGCTGGCCAAGTCGCTGGAGGCCGTGGTCGAGGATGCCGTGAACGCCGTGGGCGTCGATCTGAACACGGCCTCGGCACCGCTTCTGGCGCATGTCGCAGGGCTGGGGCCGTCGCTGGCGCAGGCCATCGTCGCGCATCGCGATGCGCAGGGTGCGTTCCCGTCGCGCGCGGCGCTGAAAAAGGTCGCGGGCCTGGGCCCCAAGGCGTTCCAGCAATGCGCCGGTTTCCTACGCGTGCAGGGGCCCGAGCCGCTGGACGCATCGGCTGTCCACCCCGAGGCCTATGGCGTCGCGCGCAAGATCGTGGCCGCCTGCGGGCGCGATCTGCGGTCGCTGATGGGGGATGCCGGGGCGCTGAAGGCCGTGAACGCCCGCGACTTCGTCACAGATGATTTCGGCCTGCCCACTGTGCGCGACATCCTGGCCGAGCTGGAGAAACCCGGCCGCGACCCGCGCCCCGGTTTTGTCACCGCCAGCTTTGCCGAGGGGGTCGAGGACATCAAGGATCTGCGCCCCGGCATGTCGCTGGAGGGGACTGTGACCAATGTCGCGGCCTTTGGCGCTTTCGTCGATATCGGGGTGCATCAGGACGGGCTGGTCCATGTCAGCCAGCTGGCAGACCGGTTCGTTAAGGACCCGCATGAGGTGGTCAAGGCCGGCGACGTCGTCCGCGTCCGCGTGACCGAGGTTGACGTGCCGCGTAAGCGCATCGGCCTGACCATGCGCAAGGACAACGCCCCCACCGACCGCCCCGCCCGCGAACCCGCAAAGCCGGCGCCCCGTGCCACGCAGGCCGCGCCCAAGGGTGCGGGCGCCTTTGGCTCGGCCCTGGCCGATGCGCTGCGCAAGCGATAGGAGCGCGTGATGACCCCGCTGGACGACCCCGATCACCGCGCCTTTCTGATCCGCGATGCGCATCACGCGCTGGATTTCTTTGACGCCAGCATCCGGACGACGGGCGGCTTTCATGTGCTGGACCTGGATGGCACGCCCCTGCCGGGCACGGTGCAGGAGCTGCACACGACCACGCGACTGGTCCATTCCTATGCGCTGGCTCAGATGGCCGGGCGGCCTGACCGTGCGGGGATCGTGGATCAGGGCATGGACTGGCTGTGGCGCGCGCATCGTGACCGCGATCAGGGCGGCTATCTGTGGGCGCTGGACCGCACCGCGCCTGTGGAGGGGCCCAAGCTGGCCTATGGGCATGTGTTCGTGCTGCTGGCGGCCTCCAGCGCCAAGATGGCCGGGCACCCGGATGCCGACCGCCTGCTGAAGGATATCACGCAGGTGCTGGACCGCCATTACTGGGACGACGACGCGGGCCTGTTTCGCGATGAATTCACCCGCGACTGGCAGGTGTTTTCCAGCTATCGCGGCATGAATGCCAACATGCACGGGGTCGAGGCGCTGCTGGCCCATCATGAGGCCACGGGCGATCCCCGCCCCCTGGAGCGCGCGGGCCGCATCCTGGATTTCTTCATCGCGGGGCAGGCGGCGCACCACGGCTGGCGCATCCCCGAGCATTACGACGACCGCTGGCAGCCCGACCACGCCTATGCGGGCAACCCGATGTTCCGCCCCGCAGGCACCACACCCGGCCACAGCTTCGAGATGGCGCGCCTGCTGCTGCAATGGTGGGATCTGGCCGGGCGGCCCGGCGCGGACGCCCCCGCGCAGGCCCGCGCGCTGGTCGAGACGGCGCTGGCCGATGCCTGGCTGCCGGGTGGCGGTCTGGCCTATACCCTGCGCGAGGGTCGCGTGGACAACCCCGCCCGCTACTGGTGGCCGGTGACCGAGGCGATCGGCGCGCTGGCCGCCCTGATCAAGCTGGACCCGCAGCCGCAGGACGCCCTGTGGTATCGTCGCCTGTGGGATTTCGCCCAAAGCGCGTTGATCGACCAGCGTCAGGGCGGCTGGTTCCCCGAACTGGCCCCTGACGGCACGCCCGATGCCCGGCAGTTCGTGGGCAAGCCCGACATCTATCACGCGATCCAGGCCGATCTGCTGCCGCTGGTCCCGGGATTGTCGCGGGCGGCGCAGGCCCTGGCCGCCACGAAACCCTTGAAATGGAATGGCACGGCTGATTAACCTTTGTTTACGAGGCGCGAACGCGCTTGACGAGGCGGGGCCGGGCGGGACATCCGGAGTGCCTCGGTCGAAATGCCTGATTTGACAGGTCTGTTCAGTTCAAGGTTCACAGTCCACGATGTCCTCAATCGATCCCAATCTGCGCGCGCTTGACCTTCTTGCCGGGGCGGAAGGGGGCTTTGCCCTGTCGATTCTGGACGCCTCGCCGGATTGCATCAAGCTGCTGGATCTAGAGGGTCGGGTGATCTTCATGAACGGCAACGGCCTCTGCGCCATGGAGATCGACGATTTCACCGCGGTCGAACGCAGCCCCTGGCCGGCGCTGTGGCCCGCCGAGGCCGAGGCCCGGCTGATCGACGCGATGCAGGCCGCCCGGGAGGGGCGCGTGTCGCGGTTCGAGGCGTTCTGCCCGACCGCCAAGGGCACCCCGCGCTGGTGGCAGGTCACGGTGTCCCCGGTCGCGGATGACAGTGGCGCCGTGCGGCGCATCCTGGCCTCGTCGCGCGACGTGACCGAGATGGTCGAGGCCCGCCTGCAGCTGGAGCGAGAGGTCGCCCGCAAGGATGAGGCCATCGCCCGCCAGACCATCCTGATGGGAGAGATCGACCACCGGGTCAAGAACAGCTTTGCCGCCGTGATCGGCCTGCTGCGCATGCAGTCGCGCCTGCATGCCGGCGGCCCGGCCGAGGCGCAGCTGACCGATGCCGCCAACCGCATCTCGACCCTGGCGCGGGTGCATGACCAGCTGCACCTGGACCCGGCCAGCGGCGATGTCAGCCTGCGCGACTATATCGCTGCGCTGGCCACCGACCTGGCGCAGGCACTGAACGCGCCCATCGCGCTGGACGACCGCCTGCCGCCCGATCTGCGCGTGATGCCCGCCCAGGCCGCCGCCATCGGCCAGATTTTGGCCGAACTGATCGGCAACGCGGTCAAGCATGCGCGCCCGCCGGGGCGTCCGGGCCTGTGGCTGGGCCTGACGCAGCTGGGCGGCATGCTGTCGATGGCGCTGGCCGATGACGGGCCGGGCCTGCCCCCCGATTTCGACCCCGAACGGTCGCGCGGCCTGGGCATGCAGATCTGTCGCGTCTATGCCCAGCAGATGGGCGGCGCGCTGCATCACGGTCCCGCCGAACAGGGCGGTGCCGAGTTCCGCGTCACCCTGCAGCTGGATACCGCTGCGGCATCCTGACCGGGCGGGAACCGTCCGGCCCCTTCGGCGATTGACATCCCGAACGCGGGCGTCCACCGCTGCGCGCCTTGCCTGTGCCTGCCCCCACCCCCTTTCCCTGAACAGGAGCCGCCGATGCGGATGAAGATCGACGTGACGCTTGACTATGCGCTGGAACAGCCCGGACCCGCGCTGCTGCTGATCGAGGCGGCCGGCGTGCACGGCCAGATCCTGAATCGCGCCACGATCGACCTGGGCCAGCCGCAAAAGATGGCCCGCGTGCCCGCCGAGGAGGGCATCGGGGAACGTATCGTGATGTTCCTGGAGGAACGGCTGACCTGCCGCTATTCCGCTGAGGTTCACGTGCCCCGCACCCGCCCGAACCTGGATGCGCTGGAGGCCGTCGCGGTCGAGGACATGCCCGGCGACGCCCTGCGCTATCTGCTGCCGTCGCGCTATTGCCAGGCCGAGCGGTTCGGCCATTTCACCGCGTCCCGGTTCGAAGGGCTGACCGGCGGATCGCTGGTCGCCGCCATGCGGGACTGGGTCGAGCGTAACCTGGACTATGTCTCTGGCGCCAGCGACGCCAACACCACGGCGGCCGACACGTTCCTGGACCGGCGCGGCGTCTGCCGCGATTACGCGCATCTGCTGATCGCGCTGTGCCGCGCGCAACAGATCCCGGCGCGCATCGCCAGCGTCTATGCCCCCGAGGTCCAGCCGCAGGATTTCCACGCGGTCGTGCAGGTCTATCTGGGCGGAGAGTGGTATCTGGTCGATCCGACCGGCATGGCCCATGCCGACCAGATGGCGCTGGTCGCGGTGGGGCGCGATGCGGCGGATGTGGCGTTCCTGACCACGACCTCGGTCGCGGATCTGCGCACGCAGAGCGTCGAGGTCACAGCCCTCTAGGCCAGCGCGCCCAGGATCAGCAGCAGCCCCGCCAGCACCGTCGCCCGCCGGATCAGCGCGATGCCCCGCGCCAGATCGGCGGCCCCCGGATCAGGGGCGCCGCCGTTCAGCCAGGGCTCGGGCGCGACGCGGTTGCCATAGGTGCGGGGACCGGACAGGCGGATGCCTAGGGCGCCCGCCATCGCCCCCTCGGGCCAGCCCGCATTGGGCGACCGGTGCGTGCCGGCATCGCGCCAGGCCACCCGCAGCGCCGCCATCCCGCGCCGCCCGGCGGCCAGCGCGATCAGCCCCGCCGTCAGCCGCGCGGGGATCAGGTTCGCCACATCGTCCAGCCGCGCGGCGACCATGCCGAAGGCCTCGTGGCGTGGGGTGCGGTGGCCGATCATCGAATCCATCGTGTTGATCGCCTTATAGGCGGCGATGCCGGGCAGGCCGCCGACCGCCGCCCAGAACAGCGGCGCGATGACGCCGTCGCTGCTGTTCTCGGCCAGGCTCTCCAGGCTGGCGCGGGCGAGGTCGGGCGTGTCGGCCTGCGTCACGTCGCGCCCCACGATCATCGCCGTCGCCGCCCGCGCGCCCGCCAGATCGCCCGCAGCCAAGGGCACCGCCACCGCGCGCAGGTGCTGGTCCAGCGATCGCGCCGCGACCAGGGGCCATGCCAGCACCGCCGCCACCCACGGCCCCAGCCACGCCTGGATCAGCGCCGCCGGAATCAGCGCGGCCAGCACGACGACGATCACGGTCAGCGCGCCTTTGGCCCGCCGCGCGCGGCCCCGGTTCAGGCCCCGGTCCAGCGCCGCGATCAGCCGCCCGGCCCAGGTGACCGGATGCCCGATCCGGCGATAGACCGCATCGGGCCAGCCGATCAGCGCATCCAGGATCAACGCGATGGCCGCGATCATCGCCATGGCCTCAGTCCTCGGCGCGCAGGTTGACGGCGTCGACCGCCCAGGCATCGCCCGCCCGCCGCAGCACCGTGATCGACAGGGGCGCGACCGAAAAGGACAGCGCCGCCGCCCCCACCACCATCGACAGCGCCGCGCGCACCGTGCCCGCATGGGCGACGATCACCGTGTCGCGATCCAGCGCGTTCAGTACCGGGATGACGCGGGCCGCCATGTCGTCAAAGCTCTCTCCGCCGGGGGGGCGATGGCGGGCCAGCGCGCCCGGGGGCAGGGGCCCCAGATCGGGCAGCAGGGCGGGGTCCGTCCCCTCCCACGCGCCCAGGTCCTGTTCCCACAGTGCCGCCTCCAGCCGGTCGGGGGTCAGATCCAGCGCCGCCGCCGTCTGCCGACAGCGCAGCGCCGGGCTGGCGATCACCTGGCCCGGTGTCAGGCGGGCGCGCTGACGCGCCAGGGCGGGGGCGTCGCCGCAATCGGCGGGCACGTCGCGGCGGCCCGCCATCAGGCCGCCGGCAAGGCTGGGTGCGTGGCGCAGGATGGTCAGGCGCATGGGTCCGCTCCGTCTGGTCGGGTCCTCCTTTGGCCCGAGGGCGCGCGGGGGGCAAGCGCTGATGCTTGACGCGTCGTCGCATCGCGCGCAGCCTGCTTGACGGAGCGCGGTCGGCTGCGCTATGGAAATGAACAAGCGTTCAATAAACCGGGGAGGGGGGATCGCGATGTTCACACGAGGCATGGAATTCGATCTGGGCGAGGATGTGAACGCGCTGCGCGAGATGGTGCATCGGTGGGCGCAGGACCGCGTGGCCCCCCTGGCCGCCGAGACCGACCGCAGCAACGCCTTTCCCAACGACCTGTGGACCGAGATGGGCGAGCTGGGCCTGCTGGGCATCACCGTCCCGGAGGAGTTCGGCGGCGCGTGCATGGGCTATCTGGCGCATGTCATCGCGACTGAGGAGATCGCGCGGGCCAGTGCCTCGATCAGTCTGTCCTATGGGGCGCATTCGAACCTCTGCATGAACCAGATCAAGCTGAACGGCACGGACGAACAGCGCGCGAAATACCTGCCCGACCTGTGCAGCGGCCGCGCCGTGGGCGCCCTGGCCATGTCCGAGGAAAGTGCGGGCAGCGATGTCGTCAGCATGAAGCTGCGGGCGGAAAAGAAGAACGACCGCTATGTGCTGAACGGCAGCAAATACTGGATCACCAATGCGCCCGACGCGCAGGTTCTGGTGGTCTATGCCAAGACCGACCCCGAGGCCGGGTCGAAGGGCATCACGGCCTTCATCGTCGAACGCGGCATGGCGGGGTTCACCACCAGCCCGCATTTCGACAAGCTGGGGATGCGCGGATCGAATACGGGCGAGTTGATCTTTGACAATGTCGAGATCCCGTTCGGGAACGTCCTGGGCGAGGAGGGCCGGGGCGTTCGGGTGCTGATGTCGGGCCTGGACTACGAGAGGGTGGTCCTGTCCGGCATCGGCACCGGTATCATGGCGGCCTGCCTGGATCAGGTGATGCCCTACATGGCCGAGCGAAAGCAGTTCGGCCAGCCGATCGGGTCTTTCCAGCTGATGCAGGGCAAGATCGCCGACATGTATGTGGCCCTGAACACCGCCCGCGCCTATGTCTATGAGGTCGCGCGGGCCTGCGACAACGGGACCGTCACGCGGCAGGACGCGGCTGGCGCGGTCCTTTACGCCAGCGAACAGGCGATGGTGCAGGCGCATCAGGCCGTGCAGGCGATGGGCGGGGCCGGGTTCCTGAACGACAGCGTCGTCAGCCGCCTGTTCCGCGACGCCAAGCTGATGGAGATCGGCGCTGGCACCAGCGAGATCCGCCGCATGCTGATCGGGCGAGAGCTGATGGGGCTGGTCTGATGCGGGCCGCGCTGGCCCTGATCCTGCTGGCGGCCCCGGTTGCGGCGCAGGAGCCCCCGGCCTTTGACCCGGCCCCGCTGCTGGCTTGCGTGGAGGGGGGCGGTGACGACTGCGCGGGTCTGGCCGCCAATGCCTGCATGGAGGGTGAGGGCGGGTCCAGCACCGTCGGCATGGGGTTCTGCCTGGGCGCGGAACGCGACTGGTGGGATGCGCGCCTGAACGACCGCTATCAGCAGGTGATGGCCCGCGCCAAGGCGGCCGATGCCGAGCTGGAGGGTCTGGGCAGCGCCGCCGCCCCGCAGGCGCCCGCGCTGCGCGAGATGCAGCGCGCCTGGATCGCCTATTGCGACGCCGCCTGCACCTATGAGGCGACGCGGTGGGGTGGCGGCACCGGGGCAGGGCCCGCCGCCGCGCAATGCGCGCTGAACCTGACCGCGCGTCAGGCGACTTATCTGGACGGCTATCTGCGCGAAGGCCGCTGACTGAACGACATTGTCGGGAGAAGACCGCATGAAACTGACCTCTGCCGCGCTGCCGACCTCGGATCAGTTCCGCGCCAACCGTGCAGCCCATCTGGCGCTGTTGCAGACGGTCCGCGAGGCCGCCGACCTGGCCGCCGCCGGGGGCGGCCCCAAGGCGGTCGAGCGTCACGTCAGCCGGGGCAAGATGCCCCCGCGCGAACGCGTGGCGAACCTGCTGGACCCCGGCAGCCCGTTCCTGGAGATCGGTGCGGTGGCGGCGCATGGCCTCTATGACGGGGCAGCGCCCTGCGCCGGGGTGATTGCCGGGGTGGGGCGCGTGGAGGGTCAGGACGTGATGGTCGTGGCCAATGACGCGACGGTCAAGGGCGGCACCTATTACCCGATGACGGTCAAGAAACACCTGCGCGCGCAGGAGATCGCCGAGGAATGCGGCCTGCCCTGCATCTATCTGGTCGATAGCGGCGGTGCGAACCTGCCCAATCAGGACGAGGTGTTCCCCGACCGCGACCATTTCGGGCGCATCTTCTTCAACCAGGCGCGGATGAGCGCCAAGGGCATCCCGCAGATCGCCGTGGTGATGGGCTCCTGCACGGCGGGCGGTGCCTATGTGCCGGCCATGTCGGACGTGACCATCATCGTGCGCGGGCAGGGCACGATCTTTCTGGCGGGCCCGCCGCTGGTCAAGGCCGCCACCGGAGAGGTCGTGACCGCCGAGGATCTGGGCGGCGGCGACGTGCATACCCGCCTGTCCGGGGTGGCCGACTATCTGGCCGAGGATGACGCCCATGCGCTGGCCATGGCGCGGCGGGCGGTCGGGCACCGAACCCCCCGCCTATGACCCGGACGAGCTGTTCGGCGTGGTGCCCGCCGACCTGCGCACCCCCTATGACATCCGCGAGGTCATCGCGCGCATCGTCGACGGTAGCCGCTTTGACGAGTTCAAGGCCCGTTTTGGCGAGACGCTGGTGACGGGCTTCGCCCATGTCGAGGGCTGCCCCGTGGGCATTGTCGCCAACAATGGCGTGCTGTTCAGCGAGGCCGCGCAGAAGGGCGCCCATTTCATCGAGCTGTGCAGCGCCCGCAACATCCCGCTGGTGTTCCTGCAGAACATCACCGGCTTCATGGTCGGCCGCAAATACGAGAACGAGGGCATCGCGCGGCACGGCGCCAAGATGGTGACCGCCGTCGCCACCACCAACGTGCCCAAGATCACCATGCTGGTCGGCGGCAGCTTCGGCGCGGGCAATTACGGCATGGCGGGGCGCGCCTATTCGCCCCGTTTTCTGTGGACCTGGCCCAACAGCCGCATCAGCGTCATGGGCGGCGAACAGGCGGCGGGCGTGCTGGCCACCGTGCGGCGCGACGGGATCGAACGGCAGGGCGGCACCTGGTCCGCAGAGGAGGAGGCCGCGTTCAAGCGCCCCACGGTCGAGATGTTCGACCGGCAGTCCCACCCCCTCTATGCCTCGGCGCGGCTGTGGGATGACGGGATCATCGACCCGCGCAAATCGCGCGAGGTGCTGGCCCTGTCGCTGCGCGCCAGCCTGAATGCGCCCATCGAGCCGACGCGTTTCGGCCTGTTCCGGATGTGAGGGGAACGCCATGTTCGACAAAATCCTGATCGCCAACCGGGGCGAGATCGCCTGCCGCGTCATCGACACCTGCCGCCGCTTGGGCGTGGCGACGGTGGCGGTCTATTCCGACGCCGACCGGGCCGCGCGCCATGTGCAGATGGCCGATCAGGCCGTGCATCTGGGGGGCCCCGCGCCCGCCGACAGCTATCTGCGCGGCGACGCCATCATCGCGGCGGCGCAGGCCACGGGCGCGCAGGCGATCCATCCGGGCTATGGCTTTCTGTCCGAAAACCCGGATTTCGTGGATGCGGTCACGGCGGCGGGGCTGGTCTTCATCGGGCCTTCGGCGGCGGCGATCCGGGCGATGGGCCTCAAGGACGCGGCCAAGGCGCTGATGGAGCAGGCGGGCGTGCCGGTCGTGCCCGGTTATCACGGTGCGGAGCAGGACCCCGACCATCTGGCGGATCAGGCCGCGCAGATCGGCTATCCGGTGCTGATCAAGGCCGTGGCGGGCGGCGGCGGCAAGGGGATGCGGCGCGTGGACGACCCGGCCGCGTTCCGCGACGCGCTGGACAGCGCCCGGTCCGAGGCGCAGGGCGCCTTTGGCAACCCCGCCGTGCTGATCGAGAAATACATCCTGCAGCCGCGCCATATCGAGGTGCAGGTGTTCGGCGACGGCACCCGCGCGGTGCATTTGTATGAGCGTGACTGCTCCCTTCAGCGCCGCCACCAGAAGGTGATCGAGGAGGCCCCGGCCCCCGGCATGACCCCTGAGGTCCGCCGCGCCATGGGCGACGCCGCGGTCCGCGCGGCCGAGGCCATCGGCTATGCCGGGGCGGGCACGATCGAGTTCATCGTGGACGGTGCTGATGGCCTGCGCCCCGACGGGTTCTGGTTCATGGAGATGAACACCCGCCTGCAGGTCGAACATCCGGTGACCGAGGCGATCACCGGCATCGACTTGGTCGAATGGCAGCTGCGCGTGGCCAGCGGTGAAGCCCTGCCCGCGCGGCAGGACGAGATCTCTGTCACCGGCCACGCCTTCGAGGCGCGGCTTTACGCCGAGGACGTGCCAGCGGGGTTCCTGCCCGCGACCGGTACGCTTGCACATCTGCAGTTCCCCGGCCATGCCCGGATCGAGACCGGCGTGCGTCCCGGCGACACGATCAGCCCCTGGTACGACCCGATGATCGCCAAGGTCGTGACCCACGCCTCCACCCGCGCTATCGCGCTGCGCGCGCTTGAACAGGCTCTGGTCGATACCGAGGTCGCGGGCTCGGTCACCAACCTCGATTTCCTGATCGCGCTGACGCGCCATGCGGGCTTTCGCCGGGGCGAGGTCGATACCGGCCTGATCGGGCGCGATCTGGACGCGCTGGTCGCCGATGCGGGCGCCCAGGACCGGGCACGCGTGCTGGCCGTGATCGGGCTGGCGGGGCTGGCCGATCCGGCGGTGCAGGGCGGCGCGACGCTGTGGCAGCCGCTGCGCCGCACCATCGCGTGGGACGGCGGTCAGGCTGTGCTGGAGGTCCAGGGCCCCGGCGCGGCCCGCGTCACGCTGGAGCGCGCGCATCAGGTCCGCTGGCAGGGCGGGCGCTGGTGGGTCGATGGCGATCTGTGCCGCGAACGTATCGTGACCCATCCGGCGGGCGTCAGCGTCTTTGGCGGCGGCACCGTGCATCTGACCCCGCTGGACCCGCTGGCCCGCCGTGGCGCGGATGAGGGCGGCGACGGGCTGACCCGTTCTCCGATGCCGGGACAGGTGCGCTCGGTCCACGTGGAGGCTGGCCAGCAGGTCAAGGCCGGCGACCGCCTGGCCGTGCTGGAGGCGATGAAGATGGAGCACAGCCTGACCGCCCTGCGCGACGGCATCGTGGCCGAGGTCCTTGCCCGCCCCGGCGACCAGGTCGAGGCCGGCGCCCCCCTGATCCGCCTTGAGGCCACCGATGACTGAGCAGGTCGAGATCTTCGAGATGGGCCCCCGTGACGGGCTGCAGAACGAAAAGCGCCTGATCCCCACAGCGGACAAGATCGCGCTGGTCGACCTGCTCAGCCAGGCGGGCTTTGCCCATATCGAGGTCACCAGCTTCGTCCCCCCGGCCTGGGTGCCGCAGATGGCCGATGCGGCGCAGGTCATGGCGGGCATCACCCGCCGCGCGGGGACGCGCTATGCGGTGCTGACCCCGAACCTGCGCGGCTATCAGGCGGCGCGGGCGGCGGGCGCGGATATGGTCGCGGTGTTCGCCAGCGCCTCGGAAGGGTTCAGCCGCGCGAACCTGAACGCCTCCGTCGATGAGGCGCTGGCGCGGCTGGCGCCGGTCGCGGCGCAGGCGCTGGCCGACGGGGTGGCGCTGCGCGGCTATGTCAGCGTGGTGACCGACTGTCCCTTTGATGGGCCCACGCCGCCCTCTGCGGTGGCCCGCGTGGCCGCCGCGCTGCGCGACATGGGCTGCGACCAGATCAGCCTGGGCGACACGATCGGTCAGGGCCGCCCAGAGACCATCGACGCCATGCTGACCGCCGTCCTGGACGAACTCCCCCCCGAGCAGCTGGCCGGGCACTATCACGACACCGCCGGGCGCGCGCTGGCCAATGTCGATGCCAGCCTGGCGCGCGGTCTGCGGGTCTTTGACGCCGCCGTGGGGGGCTTGGGCGGATGCCCCTACGCGCCGGGCGCGGCAGGCAATGTCGCGACCGAGGCACTGGCCCGCCATCTGACCGCAAAGGGCTTTTCCCATGGCCTGGACATGGAGATCATCACCCGCGCCGCCGACCTGGCCCGCGCCCTGAGAGAGGCCCCCCATGCCTGAGACGATCCGCATCGACACAGACGCGCGCGGCGTGGCGACCCTGTGGCTGGCCCGCCCGGACAAGCATAACGCCCTGTCGCGCCAGATGATGGATGAGCTGACTCAGGCCGCTGCCGATCTGGGTGCCGACCCTGCCGTGCGCGTCGTGGTGCTGGCGGCGCAGGGGGCCAGCTTCTGCGCGGGCGGCGACCTGGGCTGGATGCGCCAGCAGATGGCGGCGGACGATGCCACCCGCCGCGACGGCGCGCGCGCGCTGGCCGGGATGCTGTCGGCGCTGAACCTGCTGCCCAAGCCGCTGATCGCGCGGGTCCAGGGCAACGCCTTCGGCGGCGGCGTCGGCATGATGGCCGTCAGCGACATCGCCATCGCCGCATCCTCCGCGACATTCGGCCTGACCGAAGTCCGCCTCGGCCTGATCCCCGCGACCATCGGTCCCTATGTGGTGGCGCGGATGGGCGAACCCGCGGCGCGGCGCGTATTCTTCTCGGCCCGCCTCTTCGACGCCCCTGAGGCCGTGGCCCTGAACCTGGCCGCCGCCGCCGTCGCCCCCGACGCGCTGGATGCCGCAATCGAGGCTCAGGTCGCCCCCTTCCTCCAGGCCGCCCCCGGTGCGGTCGCCGCCGCCAAGGCGCAATGCCGCGCCCTCGGCCCCCGCATCGACCAGGACGTGATCGAGGACAGCATCGACCGCCTGGTCGCCGTCTGGCAGGGCACTGAGGCCCCCGAAGGCATTGCCGCCTTTTTCGACAAGCGCAAACCGCGCTGGCAATCCCACGCCTGAGGCTTCTTCTTCACGCAAATATCCCGGGGGGCCGCGCGGAACGCGCGGCGGGGGCTGGCCCCCATCCGCCCTTGCCACCAAGGCAAACATCCGAATGAAAAAGGCCCGCCGCTGCACCAGCGACGGGCCTTCTGTCCAACAAAACTCAGACCCTGAGGATCACATGCCCTGATACAGCGGGAAACGGGCGCACAGCTCGGCTACCTCGGCACGGACCTTGGCTTCGACCTCGGCATTGCCCTCCTCGCCATGGGCGGCCAGGCCGTCCACGACCTCAACAATCCAGCGCGAGATCTGGCGGAACTCGGTCTCGCCGAAACCGCGGGTGGTGCCGGCGGGCGCACCCAGACGGATGCCCGAGGTGACAAAGGGCTTCTCGGGGTCGAAGGGCACGCCGTTCTTGTTGCAGGTGATGTGGGCGCGGCCCAGTGCGGCCTCGGTGGCCTTGCCGGTCACGCCCTTGGGGCGCAGGTCGGCCAGGCACAGGTGGTTGTCGGTGCCGCCCGACACAATGTCGATGCCGCCCTTCATCAGCTCATCCGCCATGGCGGCGGCGTTCTTGACGACCTGATGGGCATAGGTCTTGAACTCGGGGCGCAGTGCCTCGCCAAAGGCCACGGCCTTTGCGGCGATCACATGCATCAGCGGACCGCCCTGCAGACCGGGGAAGATCGCGCTGTTCATCTTCTTCGCCAGATCGGCGTCATTGGTCAGGATCATGCCGCCGCGCGGACCGCGCAGCGATTTGTGCGTGGTGGTGGTCACGACATGGGCGTGGGGAATGGGCGAGGCATGCGCGCCGCCCGCGACCAGACCCGAGATGTGGGACATGTCGACCAGCAGCCAGGCCCCGACCTCATCGGCGATCTTGCGGAAGGCGGCCCAGTCCCAGCTGCGGCTATAGGCGGTGCCGCCCGCGATGATCAGCTTGGGCTTGTGCTGGCGCGCGCTGGCGGCGATCGCCTCCATGTCCAGCTGGTGGGTCTGCGCGTCCACGCCATAGCTGACGACGTTGAACCACTTCCCCGACATGTTGACGGGCGATCCGTGGGTCAGGTGTCCGCCCGAATTCAGGTCCAGCCCCATGAAGGTGTCGCCGGGCTGCAGCAGGGCCAGGAACACGGCCTGGTTCATCTGGCTGCCGCTGTTGGCCTGGACGTTGGCGTATTCGCAGCCGAACAGCTCCTTGGCGCGTTCGATCGCCAGGGTCTCGGCGATGTCGACATACTGGCAGCCGCCGTAATAGCGCTTGCCCGGATAGCCTTCGGCATATTTGTTGGTCAGGACCGAGCCCTGCGCCTCCATCACGGCGCGGCTGACGATGTTTTCCGAGGCGATCAGCTCGATCTCGTCGCGCTGGCGACCCAGTTCCTGGGTGACGGCCTTGGCGATTTCGGGATCACGGCTGGCCAGGGTTTCGGTGAAGAAGCCGTTGTCGCGGGTGGGTGCGTTCATCGGTCTCGCGTCCTTTTGTGGCTGGGTCGGCTGAGGTTGGCCGGTTCTAACGCAACGTCGGCCCTGCGGAAAGTGACAAAACGACCCGGCCCGATGCGGTTGCGACCTGCCAAACGCGGGGCTTGTCATCGGCGCGGGGCCGCGTGAAGGTGCGGGTCGATCAGGGGGACAGACGGCCGATGACGTCCAACATGCATTTCACCGCCAGCCATGCCGAACCCGCGCAGGCGGCGCTGGCGGCGCTGACCGCGCGATACGGCCAGACGCCGCTGGAGCGTGCAGAGGTGGTCGTGGCCCTGGGCGGCGACGGCTTCATGCTGCAGACGCTGCATGCGACGCAGGGGCGGGGGCTGCCGGTCTATGGCATGAACCGCGGCACCGTGGGGTTCCTGATGAACGTCTACGCTGCCGATGACCTGCCCGCGCGGCTGGATGCGGCGGAACTGACGGTCATCAACCCGCTGCGCATGCGCGCCACCTGCGCCGACGGCACCTGCCACGAGGCCCTGGCCATCAACGAGGTCAGCCTGCTGCGCGAGGGCCCGCAGGCGGCCAAGCTGCGCATCCACGTCGACGGCCGCCTGCGCATGGAGGAGCTGGTCTGCGACGGCGCCCTGGTCGCCACGCCCGCAGGGTCCACGGCCTATAACTATTCGGCGCATGGCCCGATTTTGCCGATCAATTCCGAGGTGCTGGCCCTGACTGCCATCGCGCCCTTCCGCCCCCGTCGCTGGCGCGGCGCCCTGCTGCCCAAGGGGGCCGAGGTCCTGGTCGAGGTTCTGAACCCCGAACGCCGCCCCGTCATGGCCGATGCCGACAGCCGCTCGGTGCGCCATGTGACGCGGGTTCATATCCGCAGCGCGGATGACATCCGCCACCGGCTGCTGTTCGATCCGGGGCACGGGCTGGATGAACGGCTGCTGCGCGAACAGTTCGTCTGACGCTCAGCCCGCGCAGATCTGCTGCAGGGCCAGCCATTGCTCGTCCGTCAGCAGGCGGGCGGGGGTTGTGCCTGCGCGGATCGGGTCGGCCTCGATCAGTGGCAGCACGGTCGCGCCGGTGGGGTCCAGGCTGCGGGCATAGGGCTCGGTGGACAGGCCGCGTTCGGCAAAGGCCGGGGGCAGGGCAGCCAGATCGGGGCGCGGTGCCTCCTGGGTCAGCAGCGCCTCGCCATAGCCCTCCATCGCGGCGCGGGGCAGCGTTCCAAGCGTCATCAGCCGCAGCGACGCCATCAGCCCGGCATGACGCAGCGCGTTCAACGTGGTCTCAGGGCCGGTTTCGGCCATCGACGCCGCGATCAGGTGCCCGGCCGAGGCCTCGGGGCCCGGAGTGGCCGTCAGCAAGTCGGCCCCCAGCACATACAGATCGCCCGGCAACCGCCGCGCCCCGTTCAGTGGGCCGGGAACGACCTGGACCAGCGCATCCGAACCCAGCAGGCCCGGCGATATCCAGTTCAGCACCTGCTGCCCCGATGTGCGGCGACAGACCATGCCCGCACTGCGCTCCAGATCGCTCAGCACGGCCAGACCGATGGTGCGGGCTTGGGCGGGGGGCGCGATGCGCGCCGCATGCCGGATCAGCGAATCGGGCAGCCACAGGACCAGCCCGCCCAACATCGCCAGCACGCCAAGCGCCATCAGCACGCCCCTCAACCGGCCCGGCACTGCACGGTGGCTGGCGATGGCGCGCTGGACGCGCTCGATCGCCTCGATCATCAGGGGATCGTCGATCTCGACTGTCTCGTCGGCGGCACCGGCATGGGGGGTGTAAAGCGCGGGCAGCCGCCCCGGGTTCAGCCGCGCCACGGCGGGCAGCGACCAATGCGACAGGGGCCGGTCGGATTTCGGGTCCATCAGCGTCAGCGTCGCCTCGCCCACCGACACGATCACCTCGCGCAAGCGCGCATCCGGCGTCTCGCGCCAGCTGCCCTGCGCTTCGAGACGCTGGAATTCGGTCAGGGCTGTCATGGGCGGTGCGGTCCGGGGTCGTTTCGGCAATCTGCCAGACCATAGCGCCGCACCGCATTGCGTCAATGCGATGCGGACCGGTCAGTCGAGGGTTTCGGCGATCCGCATGCCCTTGTCGCGGGCCAGGACGCGCATCCGGTCCTGCAGCTTTTCGAAGGCGCGGACCTCGATCTGGCGGATGCGTTCGCGCGACACGCTGTAGCGGGCCGACAGATCCTCCAGCGTCATCGGATCGTCGCGCAGCCGCCGCTCCATCAGGATGTCCTTTTCGCGATCGTTCAGCGCGTCCATTGCATCGACCAGCATGCGGCGACGGGTGTGCAGCTCCTCGGATTCGGCATAGGCCTCGGCCTGGTTGGCGTCGGTATCCTCCAGCCAATCCTGCCACTGGGCCGAGGATTCCCCGTCACCCGACCCGACCTGCGCGTTCAGCGACGCATCGCCCCCCGACAGGCGGCGATTCATGTCGACGACCTCTTTCTCGGTCACGTTCAGCTCGGTCGCAATCTGGGCGACGTTCTCGGGGCGCAGATCGCCCTCTTCCAGCGCGCCGATCTTGGACTTGGCCTTGCGCAGATTGAAGAACAGCTTTTTCTGGGCGCTGGTGGTGCCCATCTTGACCAGGGACCAGGACCGCAGGATGTATTCCTGGATCGAGGCGCGGATCCACCACATCGCATAGGTCGCCAGACGGAAGCCGCGTTCCGGGTCGAACCGCTTGACGGCCTGCATCAGACCCACATTGGCCTCGCTGATGACCTCTGCCTGGGGCAGGCCATAGCCGCGATATCCCATCGCGATCTTGGCGGCCAGACGCAGGTGGCTGGTGACCATCTTGTGGGCCGCCTCGCTGTCCTCGTGGTCCACCCAGGCCTTGGCCAGCATGTATTCTTCTTCAGGTTCCAGCAGCGGAAACTTGCGGATCTCTTGCAGATAGCGGTTCAGACCCTGTTCCGGGCTGGGGGCGGGAAGATTTCCATAAGTCGCCATGATGTTCGCCTTTCGCAGAGATCCGGTAACGCAGCCCCGGGCAGTACGGTTCCGGGACAGGATGCCGCATCCGGGGGAACCTCGCTATGTGGGAACCCCTCACGTTTGCGTCAAGAGGCGGCGCGCAACCCATCCAGCAACGCCTGCATGTCCGGCGGCAGCGGGCTGTCGAACCCCATGGCCACGCCCGTCACCGGATGCACAAAGCCCAGATGCGCCGCATGCAGCGCCTGACGCGGAAAGGCCTGCACGGCCTCGGCCACCGCCCCCAAGGCGCGGGCCGAGGCGCGGCGCGACCCGCCATAGGTCTGATCGCCGATCAGTCCCAGCCCGCAATGCGCCATGTGCACGCGGATCTGATGGGTGCGCCCCGTTTCCAGCCGGCATTCGACCAGCATGGCGGCGGGCGGCGTGCCGAACCGTTCCAGCAGACGGGCGCGGGTGACCGCATGACGGCCCTTGTCGGCATAGACGGCCTGCTTCTGCCGGTCGCTTGGGTGGCGGGCCAGATGCGTGGCGATGCGCAGGACCAGCCCGTCCTCGAAGCTGACGCCCGGCGTGCCGCGCAGGCGCGGGTCGGCCGCGTCGATCACCCCATGCGCCAGCGCCAGATAGCGGCGGTTGGCGGTATGCGCCTCAAACTGGGCGGCCAGCCCGTGATGGGCGCGGTCGGATTTCGCCACGACCAGCAGCCCAGAGGTGTCCTTGTCGATGCGGTGCACGATGCCGGGGCGCTTTTCCCCGCCAATGCCCGACAGCGAATCGCCGCAATGCGCCAACAGCGCGTTGACCAGCGTACCCGACGGGCTGCCCGGAGCCGGATGAACGACCATGCCCGCGGGCTTGTCGATCACGATCAGGTCATCATCCTCATGCGCGATGACCAGGGGGATGGCCTCGGGGCGGGTCTCGACCGGTTCGGGGGGCGCCAGGGCGATGTGGTATTCCTGCCCCTCGGCCACGCGGGCCTTGCCGTCGCGGGCGGGGCCGTCGGGGCCGGTCACGGCGCCTTCGGCGATCAGCCGCGCCAGGCGGGACCGCGACAGGGCCGCATCCTCTGGCACCGCCATCGCAAGCGCCTTATCAAGTCGGTCGGGCGGATTGGCCGGAATGGTCACGGAAAGGATGGACATGGCGCAGGATGATACCGACTGGAAGGTGGCGGCGAAAGCCGTTCCGGAGCTGCGCTTTCTGAAAACGCTGGTCACCGGGCTGACGCTGGTCATGGGACTGGGAATGGTCGCGGTGGTGGCGATGCTGTGGATGCGCCTGAACCAGCCGGTGCTGCCCGAACTGCCCGCAGCGATCACGCTGCCGCAGGGGGTGCAGTCCCGCGCGGTGACCTTTGCCCAGAACCGCATCGTCGTGCTGACGACCGATGACCGGGTGCTGGTCTATGACCGCGCGGGGGCGCTGGTGGGGCAGATGGCGCTTCAGCCCTGAGGCTGGTCGCGCCCCGCATCCATCGCATCCAGCCGGGCCTTCAGCTCGGCATTCTCGGTGCGGGCCTTGATCGCCATCTCGCGCACGGCCTCGAACTCCTCGCGGGTGACGAAATCGCGATCGGCCAGCCAGCGGTCGATCCAGCCCTTCATGGCGGTCTCGGCCTCGGTGCGGGCGCCCTGGGCCACGCCCATGGCATTCGTCATCAGCTTGGACATATCGTCGAAGAAACGGTTCTGCGTGGTCATCTGGTGGCGTTCCTTGTCTTGCGTTGGGTCCTATATGGTCCGGGGCGCGTCCGGGTTCAATGTTGACACTGCGGCTTTGGCGACTAGCGTGCGCGACAAAACGCAGCCCCGAGGCCCCATGATCCCCTTTCCCGACATTTCCCCCGAGATCTTCACGATCAGCCTTGGCGGTTTCTCCCTGTCGCTGCGCTGGTATGCGCTGGCCTATCTGGCCGGTCTGATCCTGGGATGGCGGCTGATCGTGGCGATGATGCGCAGGCCCGCGCTGTGGGGCGGCACGCCGCCGACCGCGCCCGACCGGGTGGATGACCTGCTGACCTGGGTGATCCTGGGGGTGATCCTGGGCGGGCGCTTGGGCTTCGTGCTGTTCTACGAACCCGCCTATTATCTGGCGAATCCCGCGCAGATCCTGCAGGTCTGGCAGGGCGGGATGAGCTTTCACGGCGGTTTCTCGGGCGTCATCGTCGCGACCTGGGCCTGGGCGCGGCGGCAGGGCGTGCCGGTCCTGCGGCTGGCCGACGCGATGGCGGTCGTGGCGCCCATCGGCATCCTGTTCGGGCGGCTGGCCAACTTCATCAACGCCGAACTGTGGGGCCGCCCCACCGACCTGCCTTGGGGCGTGATCTTTCCGGGCCAGGCCGCGCAGGACTGTCCGGGCGTCGTGGGCGCCTGCGCGCGCCACCCCAGCCAGCTCTATGAGGCCGGGCTGGAGGGGCTGGTCCTGGGCCTGATCCTCTGGGCCGTGGTCCGGGCGGGGGGCTTGCGCCGTCCGGGGCTGGCATTCGGGATTTTCCTTGCAGGATATGGCCTTGCCCGCATGTTCGTCGAATTGTTCCGAGTGGCTGATGCGCAGTTCATCACGCCCGACAACCCGCTTGGCCATGTGCTGGGCGGCCCGGTCATCGGGCTGACCATGGGCCAGGCGCTGTCGCTGCCGATGGTGCTGATCGGGCTGGCACTGATCTGGCGGGCGCGGTCACGCGCGCCGCTGTCGGCATGACCCCGCTGGCCGGTGTGATCGCCGCGCGCATCCGCGCGGGGGGTCCGATCAGCCTGGCCGAATACATGCGAATCTGCCTGATGGACAGCCGCCACGGCTATTACGCGACCCGCGATCCCTTTGGCGCGACGGGCGATTTCACCACCGCGCCCGAAATCCACCAGATGTTCGGAGAGATCTGCGGACTGGCCCTGGCACAGGCCTGGATGGATCAGGGGGCGCCCACCCCGTTCCACTTGGTCGAGCCTGGGCCGGGGCGCGGCACGCTGATGGCCGACATGCTGCGCGCCACGGCGCGGGTGCCGGGCCTCCACGATGCGGCCCGCGTCGCGCTGATCGAGGCGTCGCCCCATCTGCGCCAAGTCCAGCAGGACCGCCTAGGCCATGTCCGGCATATCGCATTGATCGAGGATGTGCAGGACAATCCCCTGTTTTTGGTGGCAAACGAGTTCATCGACGCTTTGCCGATCCGCCAGTATCAGATGACGCCTGAAGGCTGGCGCGAGCGTCTGGTCGGGTTGCAGGGGGACACTTTGCAGATCGGACTTGGCCCCGTCGTTCCCCTGAACCGCCCCGGTCAGCCCGGCGACATCATTGAGGAGTGCCCTGAGGGCGCGGCATTCACCGAGGCCCTGGCGCGGCGGATCTCGGCGCAGGGCGGGGCGGCGATCATCGTCGATTACGGCGGCTGGAACGGGTACGGCGACACGTTTCAGGCCCTGCGAAACCACGCGCCCGAGGACCCCTTTGCCCAGCCCGGACTGGCCGATCTGACGGCGCATGTCGATTTCGCGGCGCTGACGGCGGCAGCCTTGCGCGGGGGGGCGGTCGTGTCGCGGCCGGTGCGGCAGGGCGACTGGCTCTGCGCGCTAGGGATCGAGGCGCGGGCACAGCGGTTGGCGCAGGCGGGCGATGCGGGCGCGATGGCTGCGCTTCGGCGCTTGACCGACCCGGCGGAAATGGGTCACCTGTTCAAGGCCATCGCCATCTGGCCCCAGGGCGCGCCGCCTGTGCCCGGATTTGTCCCGCTGGAGGCCCATGCAGACGACGCTTGAAATCCTGAACCACCCGCTGCTGTCCGATGTAAGGCACGGATTTTTCACGCGAAAGGGCGGGGCGTCGTCAGGGCTGTTCGCCGGTCTGAACTGCGGCCGCCGCTCCAGCGACCAGAGCGAGATGGTAATGGTCAACCGCGCCCGCGTGGCCGGTGCGATGGGCGTCACCGCCGGTCTGCTGGCGACCGTCAAGCAGGTGCATTCCGCCGATGTGGTCACGCTGCACGACGGGGATGACATTGAAAAAGTCAAGGAAATCAAGGCGGACGGTATCGTTACCACGCGGCGCGACGTGGCGGTGGCGGTGCTGACCGCCGATTGTCAGCCGGTGCTGCTCGCCGACCCTGCAGCGGGCGTGGTGGGGGCCTGTCACGCGGGTTGGCGCGGGGCGCTGGCCGGGGTGATCGAGGCCACCGTCGCGGCCATGCGTGATCTGGGAGCGGGGCAGATCCGGGCCGTGATCGGGCCCAGCATCAGCCAGCGCGCCTATGAGGTCAGCCCCGAATTCATGGATGAGTTCCTGTCGGACGACGTTGACAACGAACGGTTTTTCGCCGGCGGTCCGGCGGGGCGCCCGATGTTCGATCTGCCGGGATACGGGCTGATGCGGCTGCGCGGCGCGGGCGTCGAGGCCGAGTGGTCGCGCCATTGCACCTATTCCGACCCGGCGCGGTTCTTCAGCTATCGTCGCGCCACGCATGAGGGGCAGCCCGATTACGGGCGGCTGATCAGCGCCATCGCGCTGTAGCGCAACGGGCCGCGCGTTGCATCGGTGCCATTGGTGCAACTGTGCCAGCACAACGTCTGATTTCATGGGAAAAACCGTCGCACAGGGCGGGCACCGGGCAGACACCGTGCGTGCACAGACTGTACACCGCTTGCGCAGGCTGCGTTAGGCGGGCGTTAACCTTTGGCGCAACGGCGGAGGCGCGCGGCGGGCGGGCGCGGGCCGCAGGGCGCGGCGCAAGGCCATCTGCGCAATCGCGCCAAGCAGGGCTGCGATCTGGCCCAGGACCAGACCCAGCAGGGCGGCGGCGGTCAGGGCGGCATCGGTGACGCGGCGCATCAGGCGCAGGCTGTCGGATTTGCCCAGCACGGTCAGGGTGCGGCTGGTGCGGGGGCCTGCGGCCTCGGACAGGCGGGCCAGGGCGCGCAGATCGGCGGGGTCGCGGGCCAGGCGCAGGATCGGCAGCACCTCGGGGATCGAGCTTTGCGCGCCGATGCGGCGCAGATCGCCCGCGATGCCGCCCAGGGCAGCGGCGGGGTCGGGGCTGCGCGCGGCCACGGCCAGAGCGCGGGTCATGCCCGGAGACAGCGCATCGGCCCGGCGCGCGACGCGCAGCGTGGTGGCCGCCCCCTTGAGCGACAGGCTGTGCCCGGCGGTCAGCAGCGTGCCCGCCGTGGCCGCCAGCCCGACCGAGGCCAGCGCGGCCTCGACCCCGTCCGGGTCGCCCCCCGAGGCCCAGGCATGGCCTTGGCGGATCAGCGCCGCCGCGTCGCCCGCGGGCGACAGTTCGAACGGCAGGGTGCAGGCCGCGATCAGCGACAGGCTGGGGCAGGCGGTGATGTCGGTCATGCAGGTGCCGCAATCGGCCAGCGTCTCCATCAGGTCGGGGGACAGGGCGGCGTCCACCTGCGCGCGCAGATCGGCGGGCAGAGGCGTGGCCTGATCGGCGGCCAGATCGGACAGCAGCTGCAGCCTCTGGCGATCGTCCTGCGCCAGCGCGTCCCGCAGGCGCGGGATGATCCAGTCGGGCGTGGCGCGGGCGGCGACCGCGCGGGTCAGGGCCGCGCGGGCCTGATCCAGGCCGCGTTCGGCCAGAGGGGCGGCAAAGGGGTTCTGCGCCAGCATCCAACCCGCCGCCGCCACCGTGGCCAGCGACCACAGGACCAGCGTCAGGCGGGCGATGCGGCGCATGGCTCAGCCGGCTTCGCGGACGCGTTCCTCGACGATCTCGAAGGGGACGGCGGGCAGGTCCTTGGCGCCCCGGATCACCAGCGAGGTCTTAACCGAGGCCACGTTCGGCGCCGCCGTCAGGTTGTTGGTCAGGAAGCGCTGGAAGGTCGACAGGTCCGGCGAGATGCATTTCAGGATGAAGTCGATCTCTCCGTTCAGCATGTGGCATTCGCGCACCAGCGGCCATTCCTGGACCAGCGCCTCGAAGGCCGAGAGGTCGCGTTCCGATTGGCTGGCCAGGCGGACCATGGCAAAGACCTGCACCTCGAAGCCCAGCTCGCGCGCATCGATGTCGGCGTGATAGCCGCGGATATAGCCCAGCTCCTCCAGCGTGCGGACACGGCGCAGGCAGGGCGGCGCCGAGATGCCGACGCGGCGCGCCAGTTCGACATTCGTCATGCGGCCGTCGGCCTGCAGTTCGGCCAGGATCTTGCGGTCGATGTCGTCGAGTTTGGCGCCGGCCATGGTTGTCTTTCTTCTGTCAGGTCGTGGCGTTGCCGGAAACTACAATGCCGCCCCGTCCGGCGCAACAATCTTATCGAGATCGGGCAGGGGCGGGGATGCGTTGCAGTCCGGCGCGTGAGGGATTACCTCATGCACAAACCGCGAAAGGGGCGCAAGATGACCGAACGCAGCCATGTGAAACTTTTGATCGTGGGGTCGGGGCCTGCGGGCTATACCGCCGCCGTCTATGCAGCCCGCGCCATGCTGGAGCCGATGCTGATCCAGGGGATGCAGCCGGGCGGCCAGCTGACCATCACCACCGAGGTCGAGAACTGGCCCGGCGAGACCGAGATCCAGGGCCCCGAGCTGATGGTCAAGATGGAGGTCCATGCCCGCGCGATGGGTGCCGAGATCGTGACCGACCTGGTGACCACGCTGGACCTGCAGAGCCGTCCCTTCACCGCGACCTGCGACAGCGGGCGGGTGGTGACGGCGGATGCGGTGATCCTGGCGACCGGCGCGCAGGCGCGCTGGCTGGGCCTGCCGTCCGAGGAGAAGTTCAAGGGCTTCGGCGTCAGCGCCTGCGCGACCTGCGACGGGTTCTTCTATCGCAACCGCGAGGTGGTGGTGATCGGCGGCGGCAACACCGCCGTCGAGGAGGCGCTGTTCCTGACGCGCTTTGCCAGCAAGGTGACGCTGGTTCATCGTCGCGACAGCCTGCGGGCCGAAAAGATCCTGCAGAACCGTCTGTTCGCCCATCCCAAGGTCGAGGTGATCTGGAACGCCGAGTTGGCCGAGGTGTCGGGCGTCGAGACGCCGATGGGCGTGACCGGCGCCGTGTTGCGCGATCTGCGCGACGGGTCGCTGCGCGAGATCAAGGCCGACGGGGTGTTCGTCGCGATCGGCCATGCGCCCGCCAGCGAGCTGGTCAAGGATCAGCTGGAGATGCACAATGGCGGCTATGTCCGGGTCGAGCCGGGCAGCACGCGCACCTCGATTCCGGGCGTCTTTGCGGCGGGCGACCTGACCGACCATGTCTATCGCCAGGCGGTGACCAGCGCGGGCATGGGCTGCATGGCAGCGCTGGATGCCGAGCATTTCCTGGCGGCCCAAGGCGAGGTCACGACCGCCCCCGAGGGTCTGGTCGCGGCGATCTACTAACAGTTTAGCCAGTTTCGCCTTGCCCCATCGCCGGGGCATGGCGACAATCGGGGGCATGACACGGACCCTGACCCTTGATGCGCCGGTGCTGATGGTGCCCGGCCTGTTTCCGCCCGCGCTGTGTGCCGCGCTGATCGAACGCTATGATGCGGAGGGCGGCGAGGCGTCAGGTTTCATGGTGAACCAGGCTGGCCGGACGGTCGCGCGCCACGATCCGGCGCATAAGGTCCGGCGCGATCATGTGCTGCGCGACCCCGCGCTGGTGGGGGCGGTGCGGCAGCGGATCATTGACCGCGTGGTGCCCGCCATCCGGCAGGCCTATGCGTTCGAGGTGACGCGCAAGGAACGCTATCTGGTGGCGTGCTATCGCGCAGATGAGGGCGGGCATTTCCGCGCCCATCGCGACAACACCACGCCGGGGACGGCGCATCGCCGCTTTGCCGTCTCGGTCAATCTGAACGATGATTTCGAGGGGGGTGGGCTGAGTTTTCCCGAATTTTCGGAACGGCGGTTCCGGCCCGAGGCAGGCAGCGGGCTGATCTTCAGCTGCAGCCTGCTGCATCAGGCCGACCGGGTCACCGCCGGTCGGCGCTATGTCTATCTGCCGTTTCTTTATGATGAGGCAGCGGCCGACCTGCGCCAGAGGAATCTGGCGCAGGAGGCGCTGGCCTGATCAGCGACGCTCGCGCGAGCGTTCGCGCGAGGGCAGCTCGCCCGCATGGTCCAGCGCGCCCGAGGGGGCGGTGTTGCGGTCGGTATCCGCCATGCCCTTCTTGCCGGGATCGGCGTCCGGGTCGTTGGGGTGCAGGGCTGCGCCGTCCTCCATCATCGGGTTGGCCGCCGGGCCGTCGGCCTTGAGTTGCGCGGCCTTTTCGGCCAGATCCTTCTGGCTGGGCGCGTCTCCGGCCTCGCGGCTTTCGCGTTCGGCCATCGCGCGGTCCAGTGCAGCGGACAGATATTCCGATTTCGACCGCGTGCCCTCGTTGCCGCCAGCGGGGTTCACGCCCTTGGGCGCCGATTTGCCGCGCGCCTCGCGGCCCTGACGGGCGGCCATGTCGCGGGCGCGGTTGCGGCGCGTGCGCAGCAGGCCGATGAGGTCCGACAGCTCCTTGTCCGACAGCTGGCCCAGGGCGGGCTGGCGCGCCTGGTTGGCAAAGCCCAGCTCCTCCTGGGTCAGGGCGCGCTGTTCTTCGGGGCTGGCTTGGCTGTGATCGGTCATCGGACCCTCCGCTTCATGTCGTTTCATGGTCCCAACGTCAGCCGTGGTTCAGGGTTCCCCCTTGACGGCGCGACACAATCATCGGCTGCGTTAACCGTTTTCCCAGACTTGAATATCGCTTTCATCCCGGCTATGCGTCAGCCCAAGGCGCGCGGTCCCGACGGAACACGCGTGTTGTCTGTTTTGCGTAACCACGGGCCCGATCATGACCTTGTCGAACCACACCCCCATTCCCGAACTCTATGTCTCCGAGGTTGCGGCCGCCGCGCTCAAGGACGATGCCGGACAGATGCCCAGCTGGGATCTGACGCCGCGCCAGATCTGCGATCTGGAGCTGCTGATGAACGGCGGCTTCAACCCGCTGCGGGGGTTCCTGACCGAGGCTGATTACAACGGCGTCGTCAATGACATGCGCCTGGAATCGGGGGCGCTGTGGCCGATGCCCATCACGCTGGACGTGTCGGACAAGTTCGCCGAGGTGCTGGCCCCGGGCACCGACATCGCGCTGCGCGATCAGGAGGGCGTGATCCTGGCGATCATGTCGGTCACCGACAAGTGGGTGCCGAACAAGGCGGTCGAGGCCGAAAAGGTCTTTGGCGCCGACGATCTGGCCCATCCGGCCGTGAACTATCTGCACAATGTCGCGGGCCCGGTCTATCTGGGCGGGCCGGTCAAGGGTCTGGCCGCGCCCACGCATTACGATTTCCGCGCCCGCCGCAACACGCCCAACGAGCTGCGCGCGATGTTCAAGAAGCTGGGCTGGAGCCGCATCGTCGCCTTCCAGACCCGCAACCCGCTGCACCGGGCGCATCAGGAGCTGACCTTCCGCGCCGCGCGTGAGGCGCAGGCCAACCTGCTGATCCACCCGGTCGTGGGCATGACCAAGCCGGGCGACGTGGACCATTTCACCCGCGTGCGCTGCTATGAGGCGGTGCTGGACAAGTATCCGGCGGCCACGACCAATCTGTCGCTGCTGAACCTGGCGATGCGCATGGCGGGCCCGCGCGAGGCGGTCTGGCATGGGCTGATCCGCGCCAACCATGGCGTCACGCATTTCATCGTCGGCCGCGATCACGCCGGTCCGGGCAAGAACAGCCAGGGCCAGGATTTCTATGGCCCCTATGACGCGCAGACCCTGTTCACCCAGTACAAGGACGAGATCGGCGTCGAGATGGTCGATTTCAAGCACATGGTCTATGTGCAGGAAAAGGCGCAGTATTTCCCCGCCAACGAGGTCCCCGAGGGCACGACCGTCCTGGACATCAGCGGCACCGAGCTGCGCCGCCGCCTGCGCGAGGGGCTGGACATCCCGGAATGGTTCAGCTTTCCCGAGGTCGTCCAGCAGCTGCGCCGCACCTCGCCGCCGCGCGCCCAGCAGGGCTTTACCGTGTTCTTCACGGGCCTGTCGGGGTCGGGCAAGTCGACCGTCGCCAATGCGCTGATGGTCAAGCTGATGGAGATGGGTGGGCGACCCGTGTCGCTGCTGGACGGTGACGTGGTGCGCAAGCATTTGTCCTCCGAGCTGGGCTTTTCCAAGGAGCATCGCGACATCAACATCAAGCGCATCGGCTATGTCGCGTCCGAGATCACCAAGAACGGCGGCATCGCGATCTGCGCGCCCATCGCGCCCTATACCGCGACGCGCCGCGCCGTGCGCGAGATGGTCGAGGCCGGTGGCGCCTTTGTCGAGGTCCATGTGGCCACGCCGCTGGAAGAGTGCGAGCGCCGCGACCGCAAGGGCCTGTACAAGCTGGCCCGCGAAGGCAAGATCAAGGAGTTCACCGGGATTTCCGACCCCTATGAGGAGCCCACGAACCCCGAACTGCGCGTGGATACGACCGATATCGACGTGGACAGCGCCGCCCACCAGGTTCTGCTGAAGCTGGAGGGGATGGGCCTGATCGGCCTGACCTGATCCGTAGGGTGATGACTGACGCGGCCCCGGTGCAGACCGGGGCCGTTCTGCTGAGGGGGAGGGGGCCATGACGGATTGGCGGTCATCGCTGGAGGTCTGGGATCTGGAGGCGGGGGCGGCGCGGGTGATCCTGCGCACGCCGCGCCTGATCGAGGCGCCGAACTGGCATCCCGACGGCTGGTTCCTGGTCAATGGCGAGGGGCGGCTGTGGCGCGCCGATGCGGCGGGGCTGCTGCCGCTGGACACCGGCTGCGCCGAGCGGTGCAACAACGATCACGGCTTTTTGCCCGACGGGCGGGTGGTGTTTTCGGCGCATGACGGGACGGGCGCGGGGGTGCATGTCTGGGATGGGCGTCGGGTGCGGACCCTGCCTTTGACGCGGCCCAGCTGGTGGCATGGCGCGCAGGGCGACCGGCTGGTCTATGCCTGCGCGCGGGCCGATCGGGTGGTGCGGATCGCCACCTGCGATCTGGCGGGCGGGGACGAACGGGTGCTGACCCCCGGCGTGGCCCATCACGACGGGCCGGATTTCAGCCCCTGCGGGCGCTGGATCTGGTTCAATTCGGATGCGACCGGCCATGCGCAGATCTGGCGGATGCGCGCCGACGGGTCGGAGGCCGCGCCGGTCTTTCGCGACGATCACGTGAACTGGTTCCCGCATCCGTCGCCCTGCGGGCGGCATGTGGTCTGGCTGGCCTATGCGCCGGGGACCGAGGGGCATCCGCGCAACCGGGACGTGGCGCTGTGGATCATGGCGCCCGACGGGACGGGGCGGCGCAAGCTGTGCGATCTGTTCGGCGGGCAGGGCACGCTGAACGTGCCCTGCTGGTCGCCCGACGGGCGGGCCTTTGCCTATATGCGCTATGCCTAGTGAACGCTGACGGGACGCAGTTCGTTCTGGCGGGCCAGGGTGAAGGCCAGGTTGCGGTCCTGGACCAGTGCCAGGCGTTCGCCATCGGTGTCGTGGACGGCATAGAGCGTCTGGACATCGGGCATCTGCTCGCGGACGTCGCGGGGCAGGCTGTCCAGCGCGACGGGCCGGATATAGACGGTGCGCGCCCGGTCCTGGGCGCCGAAATCGAATTTGCTATCCATGGTGATCCCCTTGATTGCGGCTGATCGGAATGGTCTTGACGACCTGCTGCGGATTGACGCGACGCAGGTCGATATGCAGCAGGCCGTTCTCCATCGCGGCGGCGATGACCTCGACCCCGTCGGCCAGCACGAAGCTGCGCTGAAAGGCACGGGCCGCGATGCCGCGATGCAGGAAGACGCGGCTGTCACCGCCCTCGGGCTGGCGGCCGCGGATCACCAGCTGGCGATCCTCGGTGGTGATGGCCAGGTCGTCCTCGGCGAAACCGGCGACGGCCAGGGTGATGCGAAAGGCATCGGGGGGCAGGTGTTCGATATTGTAGGGCGGATAGCCCTCGGCCCCCTTGGCGGCCCGTTCCACCAGGCGTTCAAGCTGGTCGAAGCCCAGCAGATAGGGGTGCGCCCCCAGGGAAATCTTTGTCATCTCAGCCCTTTGCGTTGCAGCGACTGTGCAGGGCGGGCCCCTGATCGGCGACCTTCCCTGTTCCAAATATGGAAAGCCGCGCGCGTCTTTGCAAGATGCGCAAGCGCCGCTCAGGGGGTCGGGTCACAATCGGCCATGACCTCGCTGATCGCCCGGCGCGACCCCGCCAGAGGCAGGGTCAGCGTCACCTGGCCCGCGACGATGGTGACCTGACGTCCGGCCATCAACGCCTCCAGCAGCGCCGATTCCGGTTCGACCTGGGCGTAATGCGTGCCGTCGCGGGTCTCGAATGGCACGTCCAGCCGCTGCCCATCCACGGCAAAGCTCAGCGCACTGCCGCCTCCGCCCAGACCTGAGACCGAAATGCTGCCCCCTTCGGCGTCACAGCGAACGGCCATGCTGCGGCCGCGCCAGCGGATCTCGGCCGTGCCGAGGGTGGGATCGGCACGCCAGATCGGACCGGGCGGCTGCGCCAGAGCGGGCGCGGGCACCTGGGACGGCGTGGGCGGCGGGGCCGCTTCGGGCGCTGGCGCGGCGGCCATGCACAGTTGCGCCACGCAAAGATCATAGGCCGGGCTGCCCGCGGGGCCGTATTCGAACAGGCACTGGTTCACGCATTGGGTCAGCATGTCCTGGGACCAGGCGGGTCCTGTGGCCAGCGACAGGGTCAAGGCAAGGCGAAACATGGCGACCTCCGATCCGCGGAATCGGATTCACGATGCCGTGATCCGCGGATTTTTGCAATGGTTCCGGCAGGATGCAGACCATGTGTTAACACAGCGCCCACAACACGCTATAGTCCAGAACCACGGCATTCCTGACCCCGAGTCCGCCCGATGAACATGCAGCATTCGATGACCCATCATGAGATCGCCCAGGCCCGTCTGGAGGCGCTGCGCTGCGAGCATCGCGACCTGGACGAGGCGATCGCCGCCCTGCAGGGGCAGCAGCTGACCTCGTCCCTGGCCCTGCAGCGGCTGAAGAAGCAAAAGCTGTCCCTGAAGGACCGCATTGCCCGGCTGGAGGATGAGCTGACCCCCGACATCATCGCCTGATTGCGACCCGCGCGCGCCCGCGCTAGGACGGGCCTGACGGCAAAACGGGGATAGATGCGATGACCGAGGCGGTGGGAATCATCATGGGCAGCCAGTCCGACTGGCCCACCATGCGCGAGGCGGCAACCATCCTGGATGAGCTGGGCATCGCCTGGCACGCGCGCATCGTCAGCGCCCATCGCACGCCCGACCGGCTGTGGGATTACGGCCGCACAGCCGCCGATCGCGGGCTGCAGGTGATCATCGCGGGGGCGGGGGGTGCTGCCCATTTGCCGGGCATGATGGCCTCGAAGACGCGCATTCCGGTGATCGGCGTGCCGGTCCAGACCAAGGCGCTGTCCGGGGTCGATTCGCTGTACTCCATCGTGCAGATGCCCAAGGGCTATCCTGTCGCGACCATGGCGATCGGGGCGGCGGGGGCGGCCAATGCCGGGCTGATGGCCGCGGGCATCCTGGCGCTGAACGATCCGGCGCTGGCGCAGCGGCTGGACGACTGGCGCGCGGCACTGTCGGCCTCGATCCCCGAGGAGCCCGTCGATGACTGAGATCCGCACCATCGGCATCCTGGGCGGCGGCCAGCTGGGCCGCATGCTGTCGGCGGCGGCCAGCCGCCTCGGCCTGCGCTGCCACATCTATGAGCCGGGCGCGGCCCCTGCGGGCGACGTGGCCTGGCGCGTGACCACCGCCCCCTATGAGGACGAGGCCGCCCTGCGCGCCTTCGCCGACAGCGTGGACGTGATCACCTATGAGTTCGAGAACGTGCCGACCAGCGCGCTGGACCTGCTGGAAAGCCTGCGTCCCATCCGCCCCGGCAGGCGCGCGCTGGCCGTGTCCCAGGACCGGCTGACCGAGAAGACCTTCCTGACCGAGATCGGCCTGACCGTCGCCCCCTTTGCCGATGTCCCCGACCGGGACGCGCTGGATGCGGCCATCGCCCGGATCGGGCGACCCTCGATCCTCAAGACCCGGCGGATGGGCTATGACGGCAAGGGGCAGGTGCGCATCGGTGACGGCCCCGCCGACTGGACCGGCGCCCCGTCTGTGCTGGAGGGTTTCGTCACCTTCACCGCCGAGATCAGCGTGATCATCGCCCGCGGCACCGACGGCCAGGTCGCGGCCTATGACCCCGGCCTGAACGTCCATGAGGGGGGCATCCTGCGCACGACCACGATCCCCTGCGGCCAGCCGGCCCGCGTCACCACCGATGCGGTCCTGATCGCCGCGCGCATCGCCAACGCGCTGGATTACGTGGGCGTCATGGGGGTCGAGCTGTTCGTCACGCCCGACGGGCTGATCGTGAACGAGATCGCGCCCCGCGTGCACAATTCCGGCCACTGGACCCAGGCCGGCTGCGCCGTCGATCAGTTCGAACAGCATATCCGCGCCGTGGCGGGCCTGCCCCTGGGCGATGGCAAACGCCACGCGGATGTGGTGATGGAGAACCTGATCGGCGACGATATGGACCGCGTCCCCGCCCTGCTGGCGCAGCCCAGGACGCAGATCCACCTCTATGGCAAGGGCGAGGCGCGACCGGGCCGCAAGATGGGCCACGCGAACCGGATCACCGGATGATCCGCCTGGCGGTCCGTGCCGCAATCCTGCAGGCGGACCGTGTCCTGGTGGTGAATGCCTATCCGGGCCATGGGTCCGACCTGTGGTGCCTGCCCGGCGGAGGCGTCGATCCGCACGCCTCCCTGCCCGAGAATCTCTCCCGCGAGGTGCGCGAGGAGACCGGCCTGACCATCGCCGTGGGCGCACCCTTTCTGGTCAACGAATTCCACGACCCCGACCGCCGCTTTCACCAGGTCGAGATCCACTTCCGCGCCACGCTGACCGGACCCAACCACCTGACCCTCGCCGATCCCGAGGGCATCGTGAACCGCGCCCGATGGGTCACCCGCGCCGAACTGACCACACTCCGCCACAAGCCCGACAGCCTGGCCCAGGCCATCTGGTCCCCGGACATGGCAGGTTACGACGCGCTCGAACGCATCATCCCCTGACCGTCTTCTTCATGAAAATATCCCCCAGGGGGCCCGGGGGACGGGACGTCCCCCGGCGATCGCGGGACGCAATCACTCGGCGGCTTGCTTGACCGCCGTTTCCGATCCGACCTTCATGCGGAAGCCACGCTCCAGCTGATCGAAGGGCGCGACCGGATAATCGCCCGAGAAACACGCATCGCAATAGCGCGGCGCCTTGGGGTCGCGACCCGCGGCCTCTCCGGCCGCACGATAGAGCCCGTCCAGCGACACGAAGGACAGGCTGTCCACGCCGATCCAGTCGCGCATCTGCTCGGGCGTCATGTTCGCGGCCAGCAGCTTGTCGCGGTCCGGCGTGTCCACGCCATAGAAGCAGGGCCAGGCGGTCGGGGGCGATGCGATGCGGAAATGCACCTCGGCGGCGCCCGCGTCGATGATCATGTCCTTGATCTTGCGGCTGGTCGTGCCGCGCACCACGCTGTCATCGACCAGCACGACCCGCTTGCCCGCGATCAGCGCGCGGTTCACGTTCAGCTTCAGGCGCACGCCCATGTTGCGGATCTGGTCGGTCGGCTCGATGAAGGTCCGGCCCATATACTGGTTGCGGATGATCCCCATGCCATAGGGAATGCCCGATTCCTGGGCATAGCCGATGGCCGCGGGGGTGCCGCTGTCGGGGACGGGGCAGACCAGATCGGCCTCGACCGGGGCCTCGCGGGCCAGTTCGACGCCGATCTGGCGGCGCGTCTCATAGACCGACCGCCCGCCGATGATCGAATCGGGGCGCGAAAAATACACGTGCTCAAAGATGCAGAACCGCCCGGTGGAGGGACCGAAGGGGCGCGACGACTCGATCTGGCCCTTGGAGATGACGACCATCTCTCCGGGTTCGACCTCGCGCAGGAACTCGGCGCCGATGATGTCCAGCGCGCAGGTCTCGGAGGCCAGGACGTATCCGTCCTCGCCCACGCGGCCCAGCACCAGCGGGCGCACGCCCAGGGCGTCGCGCACGCCGATCAGCTTGGTCCGGGTCATCGCGATGACCGAGAACGCGCCCTCGACCCGGCGCAGCGCGTCTTTCATCCGTTCCGGGATGTTACGCTGGATGGACCGCGCCATCAGGTGGATGATGCATTCGCTGTCCGACGACGACTGAAAGATCGAGCCCCGCTCGATCAGCTCGCGGCGCAGGGCGGCGGCGTTGGTGATGTTGCCGTTATGGGCGATGGCGCAGCCGCCCATGTGAAATTCGCCGAAGAAGGGCTGGACGTCGCGGATCGCGGTGTTGGCCTTGGTCCCGGCGGTGGAATAGCGCACATGGCCGATGGCCAGCTGGCCGGGCAGGGTCGCCATCAGCTCGGGCTTGGTGAAGTTGTCGCGCACATAGCCAAAGCGGTGGGCGCTGTTGAAGCCGTAATCGGGATCGTGGGCGACGATGCCGCCCGCCTCCTGTCCGCGGTGCTGGAGGGCGTGCAGGCCGAGGGCCACGAAGTTCGAGGCGTCGACCACGCCGATGGCGCCGAAGATCCCGCACTCTTCGTGCAGACGGTCCGAATCGAACGGATGGGCGAGGAAGGGTTGCATCGCGCGGGCCTCGATATGTGGGGGCTGATATCGTCGTGCTGTCGGGGGGTATGTAGTCCCGACCACCGGCAAAGTCACGCCCCCGCGGGTCCGCGGGGGCGCTTTTTCGTCATGGTTCTGTCGCAAGGGGGCGGCCGGCGCCTCAGTTGGAGGCAGGCGCGGGGGCCGTGGTGGTGACCGGCGCACCGGTGGCGGCGCAGCCCATCACCATCTGTTCATAGCGGGTCACGATCCAGCCGGGCGCATCCGCCGGGATCTGGTCATCCATCTGCAGGCGCATGCGTTCGAACACCTGGGCCGAGCGCGAATTCTCGACCATGGCGACGTTCTGGGTGGTCATCACGCGGTCGTAGACGATGAAGGCGATGGCCACCAGCAGCACGCCCCGCGCCACGCCGAACAGAAAGCCGATGCCCTGATCGACCCCGCCCAGGGCCGAGCGCTGCACGACCGAGGAGAACAGCGGCGTCACGATCGAGAACACCACCAGCGCCAGCGCAAAGACCACCGCAAAGCCCGCGATGGTCGCCAGCTCGCAGCTGTCGCCCAGAAAGCGGTCCAGCACCGGCAGCTGCGCGATCATCGGGCGCACCGTGGGCGCGAACAGGAAGGCCAGCACGGCCGCCCCGATCCAGCCCAGGATGGCCAGCGATTCGCGCACGAAGCCGCGCGACCAGGCCAGAATGGCCGAAAGGATGATGACACCTGCCACCACCGCGTCAATGATCGTAAATCCGTCCATGTCCTGCCCTTTGCGCCGGTTCTGGTTCGTTATCAGGCGGTTCAGCCGGCGCCGAAGACATCGCCCACAAATCCCGTCAGGTCGGTGATGCGCCTGAGCGCCATGCCCGACCCGCCCTCGACCTTGGAGGCGTCGGGCAAAATCGCCTGTGAAAAACCAAGTTTCTGCGCCTCTTTCAACCTGTTTTCGGTCTGCGACACCGGTCGCAGGGCCCCCGACAGGCTGATTTCGCCGAAAAGCACCGCATCGGGGGGCAGGGCGCTGTCCTCGCGCGCCGACAGCAGCGCGCCCGCGATGGCCAGGTCGGCTGCGGGTTCGGCGACCTTCATGCCGCCCGCGACGTTCAGGAACACGTCCAGACCGGCGAAGGGGATGCCGCAGCGCGCCTCCAGCACCGCCAGGATGGTGCTGACGCGGCCGCTGTCCAGGCCCACCACCGTGCGGCGCGGGCTGGCCAGCGTGGAGGGCGCGACCAGGGCCTGAACCTCGGTCAGGACGGGGCGGGTGCCCTCGATGCCCGCAAAGACGGCGCTGCCCGCGATGGGCTGGCCGCGTTCGGACAGAAACAGCGCCGAGGGGTTGGCGACCTCGGCCAGGCCGCTGCCTGTCATCTCAAAGACGCCGATTTCCCCGGATGGGCCAAAGCGGTTCTTGACGCTGCGCAGGATGCGGAACTGGTGGCCGCGTTCGCCTTCGAAATAGAGCACGCAGTCGACCATATGCTCGACCACGCGGGGTCCGGCGATCTGGCCGTCCTTGGTGACATGGCCCACCAGGATCACCGCCACGCCGCGGCTTTTGGCGAATGTCACAAGCTCGTGCGCGGCGGCCCGGACCTGGGCCACGCTGCCCGGTGCGGCCTCGACCGTGTCGGACCAGAGCGTCTGGATCGAATCGATCACCGCCACGTCGGGGCGTTCGGCGTCCAGCGTGGTCAGGATGTTCCTGAGGTTCGTTTCCGCCCCAAGCCGCATCGGCGCGTCGGCCAGCCCCAGACGGACCGCGCGCATGCGGACCTGGGCGCTGGCCTCCTCTCCGCTGAAATAGATCGCCTGATAGTCGGCACGCGAAAAGGCCGCCGCCGCCTGCAGCAGGATCGTCGATTTGCCGATGCCCGGATCGCCGCCGACCAGAAGGGCCGAACCGGGGACCAACCCGCCGCCCAGCACGCGGTCCAGCTCATCTATGCCCGATAGAAAGCGCGGCGGTGGCGGTTCGCTGGTCGAGAGGCCCGAGAGGGGCACGGGCTTGCCCTTGGAGGCACCGAGGCCGCGGCCCGGACCCTGGGACAGGGGGGCCTCCTCGATGATGGTGTTCCAGGCGCCGCAGGCGTCGCAGCGCCCGGCCCATTTCTTGTGGGCGGCGCCGCAGGCGGTGCAGGTGAAGGCGGAGGTCTGTTTTGCCATGCACCCCATCTGGCACCCGGAACCGGGCGTCGCAAGTTGGATATTTGAATGAAGAAGAAGCCCTCACGCCTTTGTCGGCTTGAAATTCGGGGGGCGCGGGGGCAGGGTCCGGGCGGAAATTCAGGGGCTTGTGACCATGGCGATAGGCTTTTCGCGTTTCGAATTCATGATCGCCTGGCGGTATCTGCGGGCGCGCCGCGCCGAGGGTGGCGTCAGCGTCATGACTTGGATCAGCCTGATCGGCATCGCCCTGGGCGTGATGGCGCTGATCGCCACGCTGGCGGTGCGCGCCGGGTTCCGGGCCGAGTTCGTGGACACGATCCTGGGCGCCAATGCGCATACCACGGTCTATGTCAGCCCGCAGACGATCACCAATGAGTTCACCGACGACGTCTATGTCGTGCCGGGGCGGATCAGCGATTACGAGGGCATGGCCGCGCGCCTGGCCGAGGTTCCGGGCGTCACCCGCACGGCAGCGATCGTCAAGGGGCAGGTCATGGCCAGCGCCAACGATTCCTCCAACGTGGCCGAGGTGTTCGGCGTCGCCCGCGCCGATCTGGAGGCGATGCCGCGCATCGTGGACCCCGCGACCTCGATGGGCGATCTGGAGCGCTTCGACGAGGGCATCGCCATCGGGTCCGGTATCGCGCGTGAGCTGGGCGTGGGGGTGGGCGACCGCATCCGCCTGATCGCGCCGGAGGGCGCACGCACGGCCTTTGGCACCACGCCGCGGGTCAGCGCCTATGAGGTGACCTATGTCTTCAGCGCGGGGCGGTACGACATCGACCGCACGCGCATCTACATGCCGCTGGCCGAGGCGCAGTCCTATTTCAACCGCGAGGGGGTGGCCGACGAGATCGAGGTCTTTGTCGACGACCCCGAGCGCGTGGACGACTGGACGCTGGCGCTGATGCGGGCCGCCGGAGAGGGCGCGCAGACCTGGTCCTGGCGCGACAGTTCGGGGTCATTCCTGTCGGCCCTGGACATGGAGGATGACGTGATGTTCGTCATTCTGTCGGTGCTGGTCCTGATCGCGTCGATGAACATCACCAGCGGGCTGATCATGCTGGTCAAGAACAAGGGCCGCGATATTGGCATCCTGCGCACCATGGGCCTGACCGAGGGGTCGATCCTGCGGGTCTTTTTCCTGTGCGGGGCGTTTACCGGCATCATCGGCACGATCGCCGGGGTGGTGCTGGGCGTCGCCCTGGCGCTGAACGTGGACAATATCATGGCGGGTCTGAACGCGCTGACCGGCGGCGGGGCCTGGCAGCCCGAGGTGCGCGGCATCTATCGCCTGCCCGCCGATCTGCGGGCCTGGGATGTCGGGCGGGCCGTGGGGCTGTCGCTGTTTTTGTCCTTTGTCGTGACGATCTTTCCGGCGCGCAGGGCCGCGCGGATGAACCCGGTGGAGGCGCTGCGCTATGAGTGACGTGTTGCGGCTGGAGGGCGTGGGCAAGACCTATGGGCTGGGCGGGCCCGCGCCGGTGACGGTGCTGGACGGGCTGGACCTGAGCGTCGCGCGCGGCGAGGTCGTGGCGCTGGTCGCGCCATCCGGGGCGGGGAAATCGACGCTGCTGCATATCGCCGGTCTGCTGGACACGCCCGATGCGGGGCGGGTCTGGCTGGCGGGGCGCGACATGACAGGCCTGCCGGATCGCGCCCGGACCGAGGCACGGCGGCAGGAACTGGGCTTTGTCTATCAGTTCCACCACCTGCTGCCCGAATTCAGCGCCGCCGAGAACATCGTCCTGCCGCAGCTGGCCAATGGCGTGTCGGGGCGCGATGCACAGGCGCGGGCTGCCGACCTGCTGGGCCGCGTGGGGCTGGCGCATCGCGCGGATCACCGCCCCGCCCAGATGTCGGGCGGAGAGCAGCAGCGCGTGGCCTTCTGCCGCGCGCTGGCCAATGCGCCCGCCCTGCTGCTGGCGGATGAGCCGACGGGCAACCTGGACCCCGAGACATCGGACAAGGT
This sequence comes from Paracoccus sp. SCN 68-21, assembly GCF_001724535.1. Lineage (NCBI taxonomy): Bacteria > Pseudomonadati > Pseudomonadota > Alphaproteobacteria > Rhodobacterales > Paracoccaceae > Paracoccus > Paracoccus sp. SCN 68-21. The sequence continues at coordinate 83,144 of NZ_MEES01000014.1, forward strand.
GTTCGACGTGCTGATGGCGTTGGTGCGCGACACCGGGCTGTCGGCGCTGATCGCCACGCATAACCATGCGCTGGCGGCGCGGATGGACCGAATCGTTCGGTTGACCGCCGCCTGATCGTTGCGCCCGCGCGGCTGCGGGTGCATGCTGCGCCGATAAGCAACCGAAGGGGGCAGACGATGCGGGCAGTGATGATGGCGGGCGCGGCGGGGATCGCGCTGGCGGGGCTGATGGCGGCCTGTGCGCCCGAGGCGCAGCCGACCGGGGCCGCGCGCGATTACGCCGATTACTGCGCCGCCTGTCACGGCCCGACCGGGCGGGGCAACGGTCCCGCCGCGGTGGGCATGGTGCCCGCACCGGTCGATCTGACGATGCTGGCCGCGCAGAATGGCGGGGTGTTCCCCAAGACCCGCGTGATGGGACAGCTGGTCGGATACACGATGGGGCGCAGCGAATCGCACATGCCGATCTATGAGGTCCTGCGCGAGGGGCCGGTGGTCATGTATGACGACGGGTCGGGCCAGCGCGTGGCCACGCCCGCGCGGCTGGTGGCCCTGGCCGATTACCTTCAGACGCTGCAGCAATAGGGCCATGCGCGGGTTGCTGGGGGCGGCGCTGGCCTGCCTGCTGGCGCTGCCTGTGCAGGCCGAGGGGCTGGAGCGGTTCGGCACGACGATGAAATACGGGCTGCCGCTGGCGGCGGCGGTCTGCGCCGCCGATCAGGACCGGCTGGAGGATTTCGCGCTGCGCGGTCTGGTCCAGGCGGCGGTGGTCCTTGGCCTCAAGACGCTGTTCGACGGCACGCCCCTGGGCACGCGCCCGACCGGAGAGGGGCGGGGCTTCCCCTCGGGTCATGCGGCGGCGGCGGGGTTCGGGGCGGCGGATCTGGCGAGCAAATGCTGGGACGACCGGCCCGAACTGGGCGCTGCGGCCTATGGCGCGGCGGGGCTGACCGCCGTCAGCCGCGTGCAGGCGGGCGAACACACGCCCGATCAGGCGATGATGGGCGCGCTGATCGGGTTGGGTTTCGGGGCCGCCAGCTTTGGCATCGGATCGCAGGGCGCGTCGCTCAGCTGGGGCTTGCGGTTCTAGCGCAGGATCAGGCGCGGGCTGTCCGTGCGCCCACCCGCCTGCCCGATGACCGTCGCATCGTCAAAGCCGTGGCGGGCAAAGGCCGCGCGCACCGCCTCCAGCGCCTCGGGGGCGCAGGCGACCAGCAGGCCGCCGCTGGTCTGCGGATCGGTCAGCAGGGCGCGGTCGGCATCGGCAAACCCGTCCGGCAGGGCCACGCCATCGCCATAGCTGGCCCAGTTGCGCCCCGAGGCGCCCGTCACGTGACCCGCCGCGATCAGCGCGTCGATGCCGGGCAGGCGCGGCACGGCGGACCAGTCGATCACCAGATCGCAGCCCGATCCGCGCGCCATCTCCAACCCGTGGCCGCCCAGGCCAAAGCCGGTGACATCGGTCATGGCATGCACGCCCGGGATCGCCGCAAGGTCGGGGCCGGGGCGGTTCAGTTTCGTGGTGATGTCGATCATCCGGGCGTAACCCGCTGAATCCAAGTCGCCTTTCTTCAACGCGGCGGACATGACGCCGATACCCAGGGGCTTGCCCAGAACCAGCAGGTCGCCGGGCTGCGCCTCGGCGTTGCGTTTCAGCAGGGCGGGGTCGATCAGGCCCAGGGCCACCAGCCCATAGATCGGTTCGACCGAATCGATGGTGTGGCCGCCCGCGATGGGAATGCCCGCCTCGCGGCAGATCGAGGCGCCGCCGTCCAGGATGGCCGCGATGGTTTCGTGAGAGATGGCGTTGATCGGCATGCCGACCACGGCCAGCGCCAGGATCGGCGTGGCCCCCATCGCATAGACGTCGCTGATCGCGTTGGTGGCGGCAATGCGACCGAAATCATGCGGATCGTCCACCACCGGCATGAAGAAGTCGGTCGTGGCCACCAGCGCCTGGCGGTCGTTCAGCAGCCAGACCGCCGCATCGTCCGAGGTCTCGATGCCGACCAGCAGTTCGGGCGGGACGGGCAGGGCGGCGCTACCCCGCAGCAGGCCCGACAGCACGCCCGGCGCGATCTTGCAGCCGCAGCCGCCGCCATGGGCCAGCGATGTCAGGCGCGGTTCGGTCGGGCGGGCTTCGGTGGGGCTGGCTTGGGTCATGGCGATCTCCTGTCGGTGGGGGCAGCATAGCGCGGCGGCGGGGATGTTCCAGCGGGGGCGCACCGCTATCTGCTTGCAGGCGGGGTGCGCCACGACTAGAACGGCCCAAATTTTCAGGCCGCCGGACAGGTGGCCCTTCTTTCTATGAGGGTGATGATGCAGGTCAAGGAAACGCAGAACGACGGTCTGAAGCGCGGGTATCAGTTCACGCTGCCCGCAGCCGACCTGGCCGCCGCAGTCGATGCCAAGCTGAAGGAAGCTCAGCCCGAAGTCGAGATGAAGGGCTTTCGCAAGGGCAAGGTGCCCATGCCGATGCTGAAGAAGCAGTTCGGCCCGCGCATCCTGGGTGAGGCCATGCAGGACGCCATCGACGGCGCGCTGCGCGACCACCTGGAGCAGTCGGGCGACCGTCCCGCCACCCAGCCCAAGGTCGAGATGGAGGGTGGCGACACCTGGAAAGAGGGCGATGACGTCGTGGTCAACGTGACCTATGAGACGCTGCCCGCGATCCCCGAGGTCGACCTGACCACGCTGTCCCTGGAAAAGCTGACCGTCCCCGCCGAAGAGGCCGCCGTCACCGAGGCGCTGGAGAACCTGGCCAAGTCGGCGCAGTCCTTTGAGGACCGCAAGAAGGGCACCAAGGCCAAGTCGGGCGACCAGGTCACCATCGATTTCAAGGGCTTTGTCGACGGCGAGGCCTTCGAGGGCGGCGCGGCCGAGGATTACCCGCTTGTCCTGGGCTCGAACAGCTTCATCCCCGGTTTCGAGGATCAGCTGGTCGGCGTGAAGGCCGATGAGGACGTCAAGGTCGAGGTCAAGTTCCCCGAAGAATACGGCGCGCCCCACCTGGCCGGCAAGGATGCCACCTTCGAGTGCAAGATCAAGTCGGTGAAGGCCCCCAAGGAGGCCGAGATCGACGACGAGCTGGCCAAGAAGTTCGGCGCCGAGGATCTGGACGGTCTGAAGAAGCAGATCAGCGAGCGCCTGGAGGCCGAATATGCCGGCGCCGCGCGCGCGGTGATGAAGCGCGCCCTGCTGGATCAGCTGGATGCGGCGGTCAAGTTCGATCTGCCCGCGTCGCTGGTCGAGGCCGAGGCCGCGCAGATCGCGCATCAGCTGTGGCACGAGGAGAACCCCGAGGTTCAGGGCCACAACCATGACGCCATCGAGCCCACCGACGAGCACAAGTCCCTGGCCGAGCGCCGCGTGCGTCTTGGCCTGCTGCTGGCCGAGATCGGCCAGAAGGCCGAAGTGACCGTCACCGACCAGGAGATGACCCAGGCCGTCCTGCGCGCCGCCCGTCAGTATCCCGGCCAGGAGCGTCAGTTCTTTGAGTTCATCCAGTCGAACCAGGCCGCCCAGCAGCAGCTGCGCGCGCCGATCTTCGAGGACAAGGTCGTCGATCTGATCGCCGAAAAGGCCAAGGTCGAGGAAAAGACCGTGACCAAGGAAGAGCTGGAAAAGGCCGTCGAGGCGCTGGACGAGCTGTGATCCGGTTCCCATGACCGCGATCGGGCCGCATCTTCGGATGCGGCCCTTTTTCATGGCGCGGGCCTGCGTCAGGTGATCCCTTGATGCGGCGCGCGGGCGCGATTAGGTGAGGGCCATGACACGATCCCTGCATCTGATGAAGCTGTGCGTCGGCGCCGACGGCCCCGAGGACCTGGCCGCCTGGCAGACCCGTTTCGGCGCGGGCCCGGCGCTGCATGTCACACGCATGTGGCCCAAGCGCGAGGCCGAGCTGCTGGATGGCGGGTCGATCTACTGGGTGTTCAAGGGCGTCGTCCTGGCCCGCCAGCGCCTCCTGACGCTGGAGCGGGTCGAGGGCGCCGACGGCATCCTGCGCTGCGGCCTGGTACTGGACCGCGAGTTGGTGCGCGTCGCCGCCGTCCCGCGCCGTCCGTTCCAGGGCTGGCGCTATCTGCCTGGCCCCGAGGCGCCCCCCGACCTGCCCGCCGGCCGCGCCTCGGAGGAGCCGCTGCCCCCCGCCATCGCCGCCGCCCTGGCCGAGATGGGGTTGCGCTGAGGCTTGACGCTGCGGGGCGCACGGGCTATTTCCAGCGGCATCGCGGGTGTAGCTCAATGGTAGAGCAGAAGCTTCCCAAGCTTACGACGAGGGTTCGATTCCCTTCACCCGCTCCATAATCTTTCCCGGACTATCGGTCGGACACAGGTGCTGAGTTTCATCTGGTTTCAGATGGGCGCATCGTTTGGTCTGTGCCTGAGAGACGCAGTTTCGGGGGCATGTGCGACGAAGACCACGTCCGGATCAGCGATGAATCGCTCGGATATCGCTCCGCGGCCGCCTGTTGTTTCCTCCAGCGTGACGCCGCTTCACCAGAACAGGCGCTGTTGAGCGTTGATGCTTCCCGCCTGGCGCGTGTTGGGGGAATTTGACCGTCACCAAGGGTGGGGTCCGCAGAGAAAAACGCGGGTCAGTCCTCGATCAGCAGCCGCCCCATCCGTGACGGTGCCGGTGGCTTCCGCGAGGACAGCTTGTCGGACAGGATCCCCCGCGCAATCGGGCCGATGCTCAGCGGGTCCTGCCACAGCGACAGAAGTGCCCGGGCCCGGCCCATGCGCGCGCGGCGGTCCAGGAAGTCGCGCAGCAGAAAGCGCTGCCTCAGCTCCCCCGCATGAGACGCAAGGGCGGATCGCGCGTCGTCCGGTGACGCGCCGGCCTCCAGATGCGCCCGGGCCGCCGCATGCAGCGCGGCAAGATCCGCCGTGCGATGACGCGAGCTGAGGGAATCCGACCGCCACCGCGCCGCATACCCGACCTGGGTGGTCACGCGGAACAGCGCCCCCCGTTGAAGCATGCGCACATAGAGGTCGTAATCCTCACCCAGGCGCAACCCCTCATCATATCGCAACCCTGCGTCCTGCAGAAAGGACCGACGGATGATCGGCTTGAGAAAGCCCCATTCCCGGCGACTGCTTCCCCGCACTGTCCGGTTCGCGCGCACGAAGCCGACAAGGTCGATATCGATGATGTCCGGCGTGACCGGAGGGATCGGCGGCAGGGTGTCGGGACCGGCGCTTTCGGCGACAAAGAGGATGTTGTCGGCCATCATGTCCGCATCCGCGACCGCAAGAAGCCGCGAGAACCGGCCGGGCAGGACAAAGTCATCGGCATCCAGAATGGCGACAAAGTCACCCCGTGCCAAATCGATCGCCTGGTTGCGCGCGGCTGCCGGGCCACCGTTCACGGTCCGGCGAACGACCCTGAGGCGGTCATCGCCGCCCCCCGCGGCCATGGCCGTGGCGTGGGTCCCGTCCCCGGAGGCGTCGTCGATCACGATCACCTCGGCGGTCTCGGGCTGGGCCAGGGCTGTGCGGATCGCGTCTGCGATCGTAGCGGACGCGTCATAGGCGGTTATGATCACCGAGACGGAGGGCAGGGCTGTGTTCATGGCTGTTTCCGTTGCAAGCCCGGGCGGAAAAGTCCAGAGCGCAATGGACCCGCGGACCAGTATTGTGCAGCTGTTATCAGTTTCCCCCTTGGCCAAAAGGACGATGCCGTGACGGTGCGCATTGGTCACCCGGTCGGCGGTCGGTATCGCGGTCCCTTGACGGCCTGCCCGTGCGGCTCCGGCGCCGGGGGCAGGAGACCCTGCGGGCGCCCGGATCAGACGCGGGTCCAAACACCACGTTGTCTTTCAGGCGATGGACCCGCCAACCACTCACGGGCTCGCTTCATCGCGCAGGTGTCCGCCGCAGCACGGTGCGATCACGGCTCAGGGCACAGATGGGCGCGGTTGATCGTGAACACTTCATCGACCAGATACCGGGCATCGGCGGCGCGTGGGTCGGCGTTGTCTTGGTCGTCGTTACAATGTCATCTCCAGCCGCGTTGAGGTTGCTTGGCTCTTGTCCCTATCAACGCAGGTCAGGCGTTCGATCTCAGCGGTCCTGCATGCGGCACAGCGGTCCATGAGGGCGATGCGGATGTGGACCTCGGCAGTTTGGATGTCATGGTCTTGCGAGGCGATGCGCTTGCCGAAGGACTTCAGGCACGGCATTCTTGCCTCGATCCTGCTTGGAATGTGATGGCCAGACCGCTGCTTCCAGTTCGCCTGGCCAAAGCGCCTGATTGAACGGACTATGTCGTTGCGGGGAAAGACGCTGTCCGCCATCGGTCCGAGGTCAATGGCGCGCGTGCAGGGCATTCCTCTTTCCAACGGCGTCCGGTCTTGCGGATGCGCCGACGCGATCCAGATTGTCCGTGTGGCACCGTCGCCGGTCATGGTGCCGAATGGCTCATCCGGCGGGATCTGGCTCACAAGGTCAGGGGCCTCACGGCTCTATGTGTCACATCCCACGTGATTATATGGTCGCTTCCTGAACAGGTCCGGCCTTTCCCGCTGCCATCCTTCAGCGCGTCAATGGGCGTTCGGCCCTTCAGCACTGATTGCGGAAGCTGACCGTTGTAGAGCCGGACGTAGCGCAGGATGGTTTGTTCGAGATCCTCGCCGCTGCGGAAGCGGTGGCTTTGCAGGATGTCCTCGATCCGTCCGTTGAAGCGCTCGACCATGCCATTGGTCTGCGGGTG